>DASYZW010000686.1:0-6324 GCA_035945915.1 Verrucomicrobiia bacterium
TTGTCCCACTGCCGCCCGCATTGAAATTGGACGGCCAGTTTTGAACCCAAACGTTCGACGCGGAACCCCCGAACCCGTTCGAGCCGGAGAGTTGAACGGTCAATGGACGCGACAGCAGGTTGGAAAGCAACTGGTCCTGCAACAGTTGGTTGTTGGCGATGTCCGAGAACCCGGCGGCATCCACCGAAGCCGGATTTGACAGCGTCGAGGATTGCCAGATGATCGGCCCCCCCGAATTGGTATAGAGCGAATCCGAATACGCCCCGTTATTAGGCGGTGGCGTAGTCCCGGAACTGTTCCAATTGGTCCACCCGTTTTGAGAAGACCAGTTGTAATTATTTGTCAGAACCAAAGAAGGCCCATCCTGCCAAATGCCATTGGCCGGATTTAACGATTCCATGACGTTAGTCCCGGTATTGTTGCCCTCGGGAACAATCAAAGGCACATTTTGCGCAGACTGTCCCGGCGCAAGTATCTGGCCGGTCTGTGGGACATACTCATAGCCGCCCGTATTATTTGTCACGTTTACAAACGCAGTGTTGTTATCGATGCCCCCGGACGGGTCACACGGATTAGGCATCATGGACGAGTAACCAACCGTAGGCGGAATGGTTGACGGATTGCGCGCACCCCCATACGTCCCTTGCGCCACCGACTGGTAGAGGGGTTGGTCACCCCCAGATGGCGTGACAGTGTACGTCAATGGCCCTTGCGCCTGAAAATCCGACGCATTCCAAACCGCCGTCGGAATCGTCCCAATGAAAATATACCACGACCCCCCATACTGAAACAGACCCGCCGACCCGGCCTGTTCGTTCACAGTGAACGAGCCGCCATTCGGATGCCCATTCAAATACTCCCACGCTAACGGATTCGACGAACCCCAATTTACTGACGGCGCAATCGTCCCGTAAGCGTTGTAATTAATCGAAATATTCGTGTTCAGGCATGGAGAATCATCCCGAACACAGATCGCCATTGAACCATTGTAGGGCACGACGTCCCCACGAACTACCGCAGAAGCCAGCGCACAACACAGAACGAAAAAAAGAAACCCACGAACCAGGCACCGATATGGAGGGACATACATAAAAAACCAAGTTCACAGGATGTTTTTGGATGCGGGGGGTGGATTTGCACCACCTTCTCATGGACACAATCCATGTATGCTACTTATGCACCACGCCCGCCCCGAAAAGGCCCCGCCGCCATGTAACCGCCGGCAGGGCTTGCGACCAAAACACACCCGGCTTGCCGTTAGGCGATGCGCCGGAGAGCCTTTTTCACCCAGGATGCACCGACCAACACGGTGAACACACCAGCTGCGATAGCCGCAGCCGCCAGAAACGCCGTGTTAGCGCCCGAATACATCGTGGTAAAATCAAAACTACCTGTGAGCTTTTACCTTTCGTTTAACGTTTTGACCGGGCCGCTGACCGCGCCAGCTACCAACCCGACCTTTCACAAGAGGGACAACGCTACGGCTGTTATTGACGGGGCACGCGGAGGTGACCGATAGCACGCTAGAGAAGAATTACTCAGTCATAGCCAAGAGTTCTTTCAGACACTTCCTGGTTCATTGAAATCGCTTTCGGTCCCAAATATTCTTAATGAAATCCTCAAATTGCGCGCACGCGAAGCAATTAACTTGATTTTCACGCCGCAGCCACATACTGGTGTCACGCAATTTCAATTTAACCATCGAGACATGAAAATTTCATTGCCTGCAATCACCGCGGCCTTGCTTGCATGCGCCCTGGCCTGCGGCTGTAACCGAAGCCCGGTAAAAACACCAGGACGCTATCAGATTTCCTCGGGCACTTATGATTTATTTGTTCATCGGGAGGATGGCGTCACCAAACGAACTGAACCGGCCATTTTCAAAATCGACACTATAACAGGACAAACATGGCTATATGCAAGCGACGGATACTTCGAGACAAACGGTTTGATCACGTACTCGGGCTGGTCTGAAATCACCAATTTGACCAGGAAAGAAATAACCAGCTTGACCATCGTCAGTTTCACATTTTCAAATGGTGTTGCTATACCCCAATACCACAGCCACCCCATGACGGGCAATTTTTGGCAATGAGCTGTGCCACTACAAAGGGAAAAGTGCGGGTTGTTGCTTTGGCTCATGGTTCACCGAACAGAATGCACTGCGAATAGAAACGATGAGACAACGTGGCTTACGTCGAAGGAATTTAGGCATAAGGTATCTACAAGGAGCCTTTGCCAGAGGGCGGCGGCCGGGCGCTGGCGCGCCCGCCCGCTCGCTCCTCCGGCAAGGAATCCGGTAACTTTGACACGCGCCACAATAGCTTTGGCGTTTTATCACTGAGCTGGCAGTTCTATTTCCCTTGTCCGCAGGTTTATCGTCTCCGTTTGGAGATGGTTCAAACCGCCTGCAAATCAAACGTGGTCTCTGCCGTTATCGCCGGCACAGTGACCGCATACAAGGAGCCTGTTTCAGCCCGGTGAGGATGTCTCATCGTAAAGCGCGTCCCGCCGAGCCGTCCACACCACCTGGCGTTTCCGATTCAAACGACCTCGCACCATCCCGTTTTTTCATGTGTCCAGACCGCAGCGTCTTTCTCCACTCTCGTCCATACTCGCTATCAGTCGAATAACAGACGAAGAAAGCGTCACCGTGTTGGCAAAACTGTATTTGCTCAGTTCGTAGGCATTGGCCCCCAGGCACTTTGCCACGTACTCCGCTCCGGCCTGTGAGCGGTCGTATTGCCGGACATCTACCCGCGCCCCGCCAGTCTGAATCTTCCACAGCCATTCAGCCTGGTGTTGCAGCGTATGATAGTTGCGCGTAGCAGTTCCCCCTATCAGACAGTGAAAGTGGAAACGCCCAAACATTTCGCCTTCTTCACCACGCAGTGCAATGAGAAGCCGTTTATAGGGCACGCCACCGATCTTGGCCAATTCCTGCAACCAGCGAAACGCTAATCCGTAACAGACATTGGGTCTGGGAACCTTTCCCTTGAATGACACGGTTGCAAAGAAGTCCCACTGGATTCGCGCCAGGGTGATGCCAAAATCGGTGGCGACCTCAGACTTGCGAATCGGTTCGCGCCAATTCCTGTCCCTCTGAGGATTTTTCGCCATGATCCGTTACTTTTTCGGTTCGGCCATGATGGTGCCAATCAGGGTGGCCCGGCCATTGTTGTCGCCGTGACGGATTTTCGTGACACCGACCTGGATCGTCGTGCCGACGGATTTGCCCCAAATGCGGGCGCGCTCATCGTCTTTGGTCCGGTAATAGAGCATTTCCTCCATCCGATGTTCCGCCGGATTGCTCATGTCCATGCAAAGCAAGTCAAACGACTCGCCACCGGGTTTGCCATTCTTGGCCGGCCACGTATTGTGGACCTCCTTAAACACTGTCAATGTAACTACCATTTTCTTTCCTTTCGTTATTGTGACATACGCCGTTGATATGAGTCCGCCCGCCCGGCGCATGAAAGGACGGGGGAAATTCTTTGGACGGGCACAGAGCCGCCAACGTATCGCATATTGCATACGTCCTACTCGGAACGCTACGAGACGGCGAGCGGGACAGGAAAAAACCCTATGATTTGCCAAACCGGTGATAGAAGATGACCAACGGCTTTAAATGGACTGCGACCTTCTTTCGGCAACGTGTATCTAATGGTTTCAGGCATTGCATCAGATCGCCAACCTTCCCTTTAACGCGCGTTACAGGCGTTTCCGCCGGTGTCCCGACAACTGGAACCGTTGACGGTTCGTTCAGAACCATGGGCTGTTCAACCACTGTCGCCTCAAGGACGGATGTCACCGCATTGCCATTCGCATCGTGCCGGGGCGGCCCAATTTTTTTGATTGCCGGGCCTACCGCCACCGCTGGCATTGGATTGATCGTTTCGTCCGTTTGAATAATGCCGACCGCCAAGTACGCCTGCCGCAGTGACTTCTGGGTTTTCAAATTCCCAACATGTTGTGAATTTGCCAATCGCATATAGTTGCGGGCAGTGTTTCCGTGAATGTCCGGGCAATGTTTAGCCAGCCATTCGCACCAGCTCCCATGCTCAACGAGCCGTTTGGCCTCAATCAGCTTATTGCCAAGCAAAATCGTTTCGGCGACGACTTCATTGCAATTCCGGCGGGTCCGTTCCACCAATTGCTGTAATGCTCCGTAATCACGACGGATTTCCCGTGTCAATACGCCCAAGCGGTTGATTTTTTCCAACGAACGTCTCATGGCGATTTCCTGTTCCAGCCGTGTTTCTGACTGCGATTGCTGATCCCCAACACGCGCGCTGCTTCCCCGGTCAGTTCCCAAAAATCCGCCTTCCGTTTAATGCCCAACGTTTCGGCCAGTTTTGACGCAGAAGGTGATCCTTTAAACAAACCGGGATTAGTCACCCAGGCCATTGCCAGGAACCGTCGGCCAATCATCGCTTCAGCGTTGGGTCTGCCCATATCAACGCCGGCAACCCAATTTAACAATCGTTCGACAAGTTTGCCCAACGCGTCGTAGTCCGGTTCCGTGTCGGTTGTTTCACCCAGCCGCCGTTCAACTTCCGCCATGTCGAAATCAACTGTGCTTTCGTAAAGCGGATCGAGTTGGCCCGCCGTGTAATCTTCGTGGAATTCTGGTTTCATAATTTTTCTTTCTTTCTGTTGCATTGCAGCCCCAAGGCAAGTTGTCCCCGCAGACCTGCAAATCTTTTTATTTTTTCGTGTTTCGTAAGAACAATACATGCCAGGGTTGGACAAATGCTGTCCAACCCTCAAAATTCTTTCACTTTTTTTCTTTCTCCTTTGCGGTTGGCTGTTTCGCGAGCGCTTCCTGGACGCGGACAGCGTTGAAATACACCAATCGCCCAAGTTTTACGTAGGGAATTTCACGTTTCTTCTGGCGCTCGCGCAGCCAGCGCAAAGTAGGCCGGCAATCGGCGGGGAAAAGTATTTCCAGAAGCTTGTGTCCGTCCACCAATTGGACCCTGTTAGCAATGTCGTTCATGCAAGAGGGTGAACGCTACGGATTGGAAGTGATGGCGGCGGCAGACTGCGACTTTTGACGCACCAGCTACATGCACGAGCGGGACTGTGCTAAAAGTCGCAGACTGCCGCCTGGGGAATTTGCCTGACTCCGCCAATTGAAACGGCCTCCCGCTTGCCGCTGCGTGATCCGCAACCCCGGCCCCCGGCGGAGCACTCCGCGCCGCTTGCCGGCCCGCTTCAATTTCGGAGACAGGCCGGAGGACGCGCATCTGTTCATGCCCGATGCGTCAGCAGTCGGCCACGCCAGTTGCGCCCGCTCACGCGGATTCAGTTTGGTAAAATAATTTGAATCGTTTTCAGGTCCTTTTCCGCGTTGCTCCCCTCTGCATCGGCTCGTTCTTTCGCCCTCCACTAGCCCGGCTTCACAGGGGGCCAGGAACGTGGTGCCCTCTGAAGACTACTCCCACGGGCCGCCCTGCTGCGCGGTCTTTTTCCGTGAAGGGCGAAAGACCGGACCGAACAGCAGAGCACAAAAAAAAGACCATGAAAACGAACAATAAAAATCAGATCAAGGCTCAGAGCCGTCCCGAACAGTTGAGCACAAACACGATGAACCGGATAAAAATTGATTACAAGAAGCGGTTTGCCAATCGCTCGTTGGATACAGAAAAATTATTGGCGTTGCTACGGAGTGAGACGCCGAAGTTTTTTGAACTGGCGGAAGTGGTTGGCAAATGGGTTTGGATTCAGTTTTCCGACAAGCAGCCATCCACCGTTACCGCTATTTTGGCCGAACTGGGTTTTCATTGGAACAATGCCCGGCAGGCATGGCAGCACCCATGCGGCACGATAACGGAGAGACGCGCCACCTACGACCCGCGCAAACGTTACGGCAGTTATTTCGCCGCAGACCAGAAAGCCGCCTGAATGGAGAACTGACCATGAATACAACTCCAATATTGCCCGGTTTGGAATCACTAGTTAAGCCGTTCAAGTTTCCGGCCAGTCCGTATGAATACAAAGTGACGGCTTTGCGCGAATGTCCGACCCCGGACGCTTTGCAACAATGCGACACGCCTGACAAAGCCGCCGATTATTGGCGGATGCACGTTGCCACACATCCGCATTTTAACCCGGATTGTGAATGTCTGGCCGTAATGCTCTTGAACACGCGCCGCCGTATCAAAGGCCATCAGCTTGTTTCCATCGGCACGATGGACACAATTTTGGTTCATCCCCGCGAAGTGTTTAGACTCGCGATCGTTACCGCCGCCAGCGCCTTGATTGTCATGCACAATCACCCATCCGGCGAAAGCACACCCTCAGACGCAGACATCAAAGTGA
>DASYZW010000687.1:0-2955 GCA_035945915.1 Verrucomicrobiia bacterium
GATCCGCGCCGACCTGCTGGGGGAGGCGACATTGCGTTCCCGAAGTAAAAAGGCCGCCAAAAAGCCGAAAGACTTTCCCGCGCCGCGCACCATCGATTTTTTGGTGGCCGTCAACCAGCGCTTATGGAAGGACATCAAATATTTGATCCGACTGGAACCGGGCATCCAAACGCCGGAGGAAACACTGTCGAAAATGAGCGGTTCCTGCCGCGATTCGGCCTGGCTGCTTTGCCAATTGCTGCGCCATTGCGGACTCGCCGCCCGCTTCGTGAGCGGTTACCTGATCCAACTTAAGGCGGACGTCAAGGCGCTCGACGGTCCCAGCGGCGCGGAAAGGGATTTCACCGACCTGCACGCATGGTGCGAAGTTTACCTGCCGGGGGCTGGCTGGATCGGCCTCGACCCGACTTCCGGCCTGATGGCCGGCGAAGGCCATATCCCTCTCGCCTGCACGCCCGATCCCCAAAGTGCCGCGCCCATCACGGGCGCCGTGGATGAATGTAAATGCGAGTTCCGCTTCGACATGTCCGTCACTCGCATTTACGAATCCCCCCGTGTTACGCTGCCGTACTCTGACGAACAATGGGACCGCATCGATTCACTCGGCCGGGCCATCGACGCCGACCTGCGCCGCGCGGATGCGCGCCTGACCATGGGTGGCGAGCCCACATTCATCTCGATCGACGATCCTGACGGGCCGGAATGGAATTTCACCGCCGTTTCTCCAAAGAAGAGAATTCTGTCTGGCGAACTCATCAAGCGTTTGCGCAGGCGGTTTGCCCCGGGATCTCTCCTTCATTATGGGCAGGGAAAATGGTATCCCGGCGAACCCCTTCCTCGCTGGGCGCTGGCGTGCTACTGGCGCAAAGACGGTGTTCCCATGTGGAAAGACGACTCGCTCATCGCCGATGAATCGAAGAACTACGGTCACGGCGCGAAGGATGCCAGGGAATTGCTCGCCCGAATCTCCCGGAAGGTCGGCGCGGACCCGAAATATCTGCTGCCGGGATATGAAGACGCCTTCTATTACACGTGGAAAGAGCGCCGGCTCCCCTCCAATGTGACTCCGGAAAGGTCGAATTTGAAGGACAAACTGGAGCGCGAACGCATCGCGAAGATTTTTCAAAAGGGCCTCGGCGAGCCAGTGGGATACGTGCTGCCAATCAAACGCGGCTCGCACGGCGATAAAACGGGTTGGATGTCCGGCGCATGGTTCTTGCGCGATGACGACACGCTCTGGCTCATTCCCGGCGATTCGCCAATGGGCTTGCGATTGCCGCTCGATTCGATTCCATGGGTTTCAGATCGCGATTATCCATGGCTCCGTCCACAGGACCCTTCCACCCCGAAGTTGCCCGAATTGCCAAAAGATTTTCCGTACCAGTCCCGCAAACCGGAAGCGGCCGGGCAACGATTCCTCCGAGGCCGGGGTGAACCGGTCCCCGCCGGATACGGTCCCGGCCAGCGCGCCCAACAACCCGGCGAACTGCCGGAACCGCCGTCGCAACTGCCTCCATTACCTCCGGATTTCGACCCGAATCGCCGCCCGGTCCAGGGCGAATCGGCGCCGTGGATTATTCGCACCGCCCTTTGCGTCGAACCGCGCGACGGGCGCCTGCATATTTTCATGCCTCCGGTTGCCACGACGGAGGATTACCTGGACCTCATCGCCGGCATTGAAAGCGCGGTTACGGAAATGGGCACCCCGGTGATCATCGAGGGTGAAACTCCGCCGCGCGACCCGCGCCTCAATAAACTTGCCGTCACGCCGGACCCGGGCGTCATCGAAGTCAATATGCATCCCAGCAAAAGCTGGGAAGAACTGGTCGAACGCACCACGATTCTCTACGAAGAAGCGCGACAGACCCGGCTGGGCACTGAAAAATTCATGCTCGACGGGCGCCACACCGGCACCGGCGGTGGCAACCACATCATCATCGGCGGCGAAACCACTCAGGATTCGCCGGTTCTGCGACGGCCCGATTTATTGCGGTCGCTCATCAGCTACTGGCAGAATCATCCATCCTTGAGCTTTCTGTTCAGCACGCTGTTCATCGGCCCGACTTCCCAGGCGCCGCGCATTGACGAAGCCAGAAACGATTCCCTTTACGAACTCGAAGTCGCATTCAAGGAACTCGACCGCAATCTCGGTACCTTCGGCTATACCCCGCCGTGGCTGTCCGACCGACTGTTCCGGAACCTGCTCATCGATTCCAGCGGCAATACTCACCGCGCCGAATTTTCAATCGATAAACTTTACGCCCCGGAAAGCGCCAGCGGGCGCCTGGGCCTGGTCGAAATGCGGGCATTTGAAATGCCGCCTCATTCCCGCATGAGCCTGGCACAGCACCTCCTTCTGCGCGGCCTCATCTCCAAGTTCTGGGACCAGCCGTATAAAAATGAGCTCGTCCGCTGGGGCACCGACATCCATGACCGCTGGATGCTCCCGCATTTTTGCCAGACGGATTTCCGCGACGTCATCCGCGATTTGCGCGACGCCGGCTACCCGTTTGAATTTGAATGGTTTGCCCCGCACTTCGAATTTCGTTTCCCGTTCATCGGCGATTTGAATCAGCGGGATTTGCAAATTGAGCTGCGCTCAGCCCTTGAACCCTGGCACGTCCTCGGCGATGAACCCGCCGGCGGAGGCACGGTCCGTTACGTGGACAGTTCACTCGAACGGCTTCAGGTCAAGGCGCGGGGATTGATCGGCGATCGCTTTGCCATTACCGTCCATGGCCGCCGGCTTCCGCTCCACTCTACCGGCACAAACGGCGAGTTCGTCGCCGGTGTCCGTTACCGCGCCTGGCAGCCGCCGGAATGCCTGCAACCCACGATTGGCGTTCATACGCCGCTGGTCTTCGACGTCGTGGATACCTGGAACAACCGCAGTATTGGGGGCTGCACCTACCATGTCGCCCACCCGGGCGGCCGGAGCTACGACACGTTCCCAGT
>DASYZW010000688.1:0-7591 GCA_035945915.1 Verrucomicrobiia bacterium
TCCACAACTGGCCAAAGCCGTCAGCAAACAATTGGATGACCTTGGATTCAGGCAGGGCAGGTTCGATGTCTCGATTACTGCCAAAGCGTTAACTGCCGGGAATTCATTTTCATCAACCGGCCTGGACGACGTTGAATTCCAATTCGCTCCAAACCCTGGCGAACCTGCGCGGCCGCTGCGGGCCATTGCGTCCTCCGGCGAAATGGCGCGCGTCATGTTGGCGCTCAAAACCGTCCTGGCCGCGGAAGACGAAATCCCCGTCCTGGTCTTTGACGAAGTGGACGCCAACGTGGGCGGTGAAACGGCCCTCGCCGTGGGCGAAAAAATGAATCAAATCGCCGGATGCCGGCAGGTTCTATGCATTACGCACTTGCCCCAGGTCGCCGCGCCCGCCTCGGCCCATTACGTCGTAACCAAGCAAATCAAAAATGGCCGCACGATTTCTGAAATTCAATTGTTGGGCAAAAAGGAACGTGTGACCGAACTCGCCCGCATGCTCGGCGGCCAAACCGACGCCGCCAGAAAACACGCCGAAGCGCTGCTGAAATGAAGCCAGGGCGGATCGTTGGATTTGCCGCCGAAGATGCTGAACCTCATCGAAGGCATCGATTTTGAAGATGAGAACTATGGCATCGAGATTCTGAAACGCGAGATTGGGCAGACGAAAGAATTACACTTGTGGTGGGATTGAGCAATCAGAGCGATTCCTGACGTGTCACGGGAGCCAGCGCCGGTGTGATTGGTATTCTCAACGCTGCCACGAGTTTGTTGCCCGAACGGTAAACGTGTCGCCCTAAAGATCGATTCATCTGCAAAGGCCGCGGTTTGGTAACTGTTAGGCCGAAAACGCCTACAAGCACAAGCCGCCATGGAAGCTCGCGCCGGATGGTGCGAAATTTTCCCGATTGGTGATGCTACAGTTCTTTGGACTATTCTCTTGCAAACTGTTAAAAAGAATCTCATACACTACCCCCCTCCGTGCCGGTCCCCGTAAATGGTCGGATTTCCGTTTTTCGGAGGACAAAAAATGGCCGGTACACGACAAATCTTGGATTCAGTTTTGAATTGAACCCCGCCGCTTGCATGCTAAAATCTCATGCTCAGTTTGAACGGTTAAGAAAAAATAATTTACTTTTATGGCTAAAGCATCGAAATCCAACAAATACGTGTACCTTTTCGGAAATAAAAAGGCCGACGGTGACGGTACCATGAAGCCGCTTCTGGGCGGGAAAGGCGCAAACCTGGCTGAAATGTCCCGCATCGGGCTGCCGGTCCCGCCGGGGTTCACCATCACCACCGAAGTCTGCACGTACTTCTACGATAATAAGCGGACTTATCCCAGGGAACTTCAGGCGCAAATCGCCACCGGAATTGCGCATCTCGAAAAAATCATGGGTTACAAGTTCGGCGATTCAAACAATTTCCCGCTGTTGGTTGCCGTGCGCTCGGGCGCCCGGGATTCGATGCCCGGCATGATGGACACGATTTTGAATCTGGGCTTGAACGACCAAACCGTTCTGGCGCTCGTCAAAGCGACCAATAACGAACGGTTTGCCTGGGATTGTTACCGCCGTTTTATTCAGATGTATGGTGATGTCGTCATGGGCGTGCAAAAGCGTCCGGGTGAGGACCATGAGCCGTTCGAAACCGTCATTCACCGCCTGAAGCACGACAAGTATCATAAGGACGTCGAAGATACCAGGCTCGATACCGCGGACATGAAAGACCTCGTCCTGCGCTTTAAAGCGCTGGTCAAGGAACGCACTGGCAAGGAATTTCCGGACAATCCGTGGAAACAACTCGAAGGCGCGATTGGCGCCGTGTTTGGTTCCTGGATGAACGACCGCGCGATAGTGTATCGCCGCAAATATGGAATCCCCCAGGAATGGGGAACCGCCGTCAACGTGCAGGCAATGGTCTTCGGCAATACCGGCGAAAAATCCGGGTCCGGCGTGGCTTTCACCCGCGACCCGGCAACGGGCGAAAAAGTGTTTTATGGCGAATTTTTGATGAACGCCCAGGGCGAAGACGTCGTGGCCGGCGTGCGCACGCCCGAGCCGGTCGCCCAATTGAAAAATCACCTGCCGCAGGCGTTCGCGGAACTGGAAAAAGTCCGCAAGACGCTTGAATCACACTTTAAGGACGTCCAGGACTTCGAATTTACCATCCAGGAAGAAAAGCTGTTCATGCTGCAAACGCGCAACGGCAAACGCACTGGCGTCGCCGCCGTTCGCTTTGCCTGCGAAATGGTGAAGGAAGGTTTGATTGATTGGAAGACCGCAATTAAACGCGTGCCGGCCGAACAGTTGGACCAGGTGCTGGCGCCGATCTTTGATCGCGCCGCAATCAAGGCTGCCAAGGCAATCGCCACTGGTTTGCCCGCGGGACCGGGCGCGGCCTCAGGCAAAGCCTATTTCAACGCCGAACGCGCCGTCGAAGCCGCTCACAAGGGCGAAAAAGTGCTCCTGGTGCGGGTGGAAACCTCGCCCGAAGATTTGCGCGGCATGATCGCCGCCGAAGGAATCCTCACCGCGCGTGGAGGCGTAAGCTCCCACGCGGCGCTGGTCGCCCGTCAAATGGGCAAGGTATGCGTTTGCGGCGCAAGCGCGTTGCACATTGATTACGCCACCAAGACCATGTCGGTCGGCGGTCAAACCTTCAAGGAAGGCGATTCGCTTTCGATCGACGGCACAAGCGGAACCGTTTACGCCGGCGAAGTGAAAACCGCCCATAGCGAAGTCATCCAGGGACTGCTGGAAAACGACAAAGAAGCCCAAAAGGGAGGCACCTACAAAAATTTCACGCAATTGATGAAATGGTGTTCTAAGGTCACACGTCTGTCCGTGCGCACGAACGCCGATAGCCCGGAGCAGACGCGCAACGCAGTGGCGTTTGGCGCGACCGGAATCGGGCTCTGCAGGACGGAGCACATGTTCTTTGAAGGTGATCGTATCGATGCGATGCGCGAGATGATCCTCGCCGAAAACATCGAAGACCGCAAAAAAGCGTTGGGAAAATTGTTGCCTTACCAGCGCGACGACTTTACGGGCATTTTCCGCGAATTAAAAGGGCTGCCGGCCACGATCCGTTTTCTGGATCCGCCGCTGCATGAATTCCTGCCGCACGACCACGCCCAACAGGGAGCCCTGGCGGCCAAATTGGGTATCAGCGAAGATAAAATATCCAAACGCGTTAACGAATTGCACGAATTCAATCCCATGCTCGGATTCCGCGGTTGCCGCCTGGGTATCGGTTATCCGGAAATCTCCGAGATGCAGGCCCGCGCAGTTTTTGAAGCTGCGGCCAAAGTCCACAAGGAAGGCATCAAGTGCAAACCGGAAATCATGATCCCGCTTGTCGGATTCAAAAAGGAATTAGACCTTCAAATCGAATTGGTCCACAAAGTGGCAAAGGAAGTCATGGCCGAAACCAAAACGAAGCTCAATTACCTCGTCGGCACCATGATCGAAATCCCGCGCGGCGCTTTGACTGCGGATGAAATCGCCCGTACGGCGGAGTTTTTCAGCTTTGGTACTAATGACCTGACCCAAACGTGCCTGGGCATGAGCCGCGACGATTCCGGTTCGTTTCTGCCTCACTATGCCGAACTGGAAATCGTAAAAAAGAATCCGTTTGCTTCCATCGATCAGACCGGCGTGGGACAGTTGATGCAAATTGCGGTGGAAAAAGGCCGCGCCACGCGTCCGGACATCAAGCTGGGCATTTGCGGCGAACATGGGGGCGATCCTGATTCAGTGAAGTTCTGTCATCGGCTCGGGCTCACCTACGTCAGTTGCTCGCCCTTCCGGGTTCCAGTCGCCCGGCTGGCGGCCGCCCAGGCCGCCCTGGACGACGCTGCAAAAAAGCCGGCGAAGAAAAAGTCCTCAAAGCGCTAAAATCGTCGGGGAGGGACATCGCGGATCACATGTGGCGCTGCCACCGATGTCACCGCCCGGAAACCGCGCGGAACGTTTGCAGCTCAATGCAACGAGATTCGTTGGAATATCGGCGGCAAAATGCCGTATTCCGGGATTTCGCCCGTTCTTTGCGGGCGTTACCCTGAATTCGCCGCCGATCGCCAATCGAGCACTTTCAATTGCACGCACCGGTTGCCGTTGAAGTGATTGATTTGCGGAACGAACGCGAGATCAAATTTTCCGACCGGCAGCATTTTATCGCCCGCGTTCCACCAGACGGCGTCGTGCGTGACCGGGCCGTCCGTGACTTTCATTTTCACGTGCTGCTTGTCGGCCCCGATTCGCTGCAGCGGCCGGGCATGCGAAACGTTTCCCGCGCAAAATTGGGCCGCCGGATTTCCCTGGCCGTGCGGTTTTAGTTTGTCCAATTGGTGAAGCGTCTCGAAGGTCATTTCATCAAGGCCTACTTTGGCGTCCAGCCGCAAGGTCGGTTGCAGGTCGTCAGGCTTTAATGTTCGCCGCGCCAGTTCATTGAGTTTCTCGCGCAGGGAATCAATTTGATCAGGCAAAATACTCAGGCCGGCCGCCATGGCATGTCCGCCATGGCGAACCAGCAGGTGGCCGCACTCGCGCAACGCCGCCGCCATGTCGAAACCCGCGATGCTCCGCCCCGAGCCGCGCATTTCCCCGTTCTCGCCGCCAATGATTATTGTCGGCCGGTAAAATTCCTGCAATACGCGGGAGGCGACGATTCCAACGACTCCGATGTGCCAGGGCACATGACCTTCGACGATGACGAAATGATTTTTGGCGTCAAATTTGGCCCGAAGCAGCGCCAGCGCTTCCTCGACCATCGTTTTTTCGATTTTCTGGCGTTCGCGATTGCGTTCGTCCAGGCGAATCGCCAGCGGCATGGCCTTTTCCAAACTTTGCGCAAGCAATAGGTGCAACGATTCCTCGGCATTTTCCAATCGTCCGGCGGCATTGAGACGCGGTCCCAATTGAAATCCAACTTCATAAACGCCGATCGTTTCCTCAATTCGCGCGGCTTTTTTCAGCGCCAGGATTCCGGGCCGTTGCGTCTGGTTAAGCTGCCGCAAGCCGGCCCACGCAAGGATGCGATTCTCTCCCGACAACGGCACAAGGTCGGCGATTGTGCCCAGGGCAACCAGGTCCAGCAACGGTTTCAGGTCGAACCCGGCCATGCCCGGCAGATTAAGCTCGCGCCCGCGCTTCAAGACGGCGTGCGCTAATTTGAACGCCAGGCCCGCGGAGCAAAGTTCTGTCTCAGCGCCACTTGGCAGGTTTGCGGAACCGTTGGCGCCCGGCTTGAGGGCGGCCCGGGGATTCACCAGCGCCACCGCGTCCGGGGCTGGATTGGAAATCCGGTGATGATCCAGGACAATCACGTCGATCCCTCGATCACGCAACGATGCGATGGTCTCCGCCGAAGTTGAGCCGCAATCGACGGCGAGCAGTAAACCCGGTTGAAATTTTTTCAGGCAGTTTTCGACGCCATCCGCGCTCAGGCCGTATCCCTCCTCCATGCGGTTAGGCAGGTAAAAATCCACGCGCCAGCCAAGCGGCCGCAATACCTCTATAAGCAGGGCCGTGGCTGTAACGCCGTCCACATCGTAATCTCCAAAGATGACGATCGACTCATTTTCGGAGCGCGCGCGAAAAAGGCGTTCCACGGCCTTGTCCATCGCCGGAAGCAGGAACGGGTCCGAAAGGTTCTTGAGGCGCGGGGCAAGAAAAGCCTCGATCGATAATGCCTCGCTGAGGCCGCGATTGATCAGGCACTGCGCCAGCAATGGCGGGACCGAGAGCGCCGATGCCAGCCGGCCGGCGAGCAGCGGCTGCGACGGCGCGAGCGACCAGGAAAATTTCATTTCACGTTTGCCTTTTCACGATGCGCCGTGGTTACGGACAACGCAATGGAAATCAGCAGGATGGCGGCGACCACCATCAATGAAACACTCGTCGGCAGGGCCACCTGGAACCATTTCGGCTCATGGCCGTGCGGATCCAAAAGCATTTTCGCCCCGATAAAGACCAGCACCGCCGAAAGGCCGACATTCAGGTAACGGAAATAACCGATTGCAACGGAAAGCACAAAATACATCGAGCGCAGGCCCAGGATCGCAAAAATATTGGAGGTGAAAATAATAAATGGATCTTGCGTGACTGAGAAGACCGCCGGCACGGAATCGACGGCAAAAATCAAGTCAGTCGTTTCAATGAGCAGAAGCGCCAGGGCCAACGGAGTGAGAAAAAGCCGGCCGTCCACCCGCGTAAGAAATCTGCGGCCATCGAGGTTTTCTGAAATCGAGAAGAGTTTGCGGGCGGCTCGAAGGACAAGGTTCCTTTCCGGGTTCGTTTGCTTTTTAATAAGCAGCATCTTAACGCCGGCGCACACAAGAAATGCTCCCAGAATATATAAAATCCAGTCGAAATAGCCGACAATCGTGACACCGGCGTAAATCATGATGCCGCGCATGACCAGCGCCCCGAGGATGCCCCAAATCAGGAGCCTTTGCTGGTTTTCCAAAGGCACCCGGAAGTAAACGAACAGGGCGGCCATGACCATGATATTATCCAGCGAGAGAGTCAGCTCGATAACGTAACCGGTCGTGAATTGAAGCGCTTCCGCGCGGCTGCGCCAATTGAAAATGGCGGCGGCGAACAGCATGGCCACGACGAACCAGGCGGCGCTCCAGGCAATGGCTTCCGGGAATCTAACGATGCGCAACCGGCGATGAAATAATCCCAGGTCGAGGGCCAGAAATAATAAAATGCAAACGACGAAGCCGAGCCAGGCCCAAAAATTGAATTGCAGGTGCACGTTTTACGCCCGGGTAGCGGGAGTATTTTGCATAGTAACCTGCGAAGCACTGCCACCGATGTTCGGACGCTGTCCCTTGTGCCATTTCAACACGAATGGAGTCGCAATGTATATGGACGAATAGGTCCCGGTGATGATTCCAACCAGGAACGTAAACGCGAAGTCGTTGATTTCACCGCCGCCGAAGATAAACAGCGCCAGCGTGGCCAGAAATACCGTGCCGCTTGTAATAATCGTACGGCTCAGCGTTTGGTTGAGCGCCTGGTTGATGATCTCCGTGAACGTGCCGCGGACGCCTAATTTTAAATTTTCGCGGATTCGGTCAAAGATGACGACCTTGTCGTTGATCGAAAAGCCGATGATGGTTAAAAGGGCAGCGACCACAGTGTCATTGAACTGGCGTCCGGAAATGCAATAACAGCCGATTGTCAGTAGAAGGTCGTGCGCTACGGCGACGATGGCGCCAAGGGCGAACGAAAATTCGTAACGAAACGCGACATAAACCAGGATGCCGAACATCGCGAAGATGCACGCAATAGCCGCGGATTGGCGAATTTGCGCGCCCACAACCGCGCCCACTTCCTGTTCTTCCACTTGTTCGAACCTGGCATCCGGAAAGTTCGTTTCCAGGGTGTGTTCAATTGCTTTGGCCGAGCCGCTCGCCCCGGTCACGCGCAAGGTTGGCCGTCCGCCGGAGACATCCTTTTGATATTGGATGGTCGCATCTCCCAGGCCGGCGGGCTTGAGGGCCGCGCGAATTTTTTCAACGTCCTCTTGTTGCGAATACTTGAACGTGACGGCGTCGCCGCCCAGGAAGTCCACGCCAAAT
>DASYZW010000689.1:0-4440 GCA_035945915.1 Verrucomicrobiia bacterium
CCTTATTTATTCCCTCTCCCCTCCCATCCGATGGGAGCGGAGAGGGAATCGAGTCTGGACAAAGCCGGTAAAATCGAGGCGAGTCGGCAGTCGCAACGATTCAACGTTTCAACAACTCGACCACTACCTGATCATCTTGAATCCGAAATTCGGCCCGGCCTTCATGCCATAGGCCAGGTGAATCCAAAGCATGGCCATGGGTTCGAGCAAGCGCGCAATCTTGAGCGGTCCGGCGTCCACAGTTTCAAATCCCAGGTCATCAGACAATTGTTTCACAGTTTTCTTCGCTTCGGCATCGTCGCCGCAGATAAACATGGTGGCGCTTTGGCCGCCAAACTTCGGATTGGCCATATTCATTGAGCCGATGGTGTTGAAGGCTTTCACAACCCGGGCGCCGACGGCCCATTTGGCGATTTGTTCCCCGGCGGAAGTGTTATGGCCGATGAGCAATCCCTTTTCTAAAAATGCCGCAGAATTTTCAAGTGGATTGACGGCGTCGATGACAATTTTTCCGGCCAGATTTCCGGCGGATTTCAGAGCGTCTTCGGTTCCCTGCCAGGGGGTCGCGAGGAGGAGGACGTCGCATTGCTCGACTGCAACCGGAATGTTTAGCGCCGTTGCCTTGCCTTTGGTAGCGCCAAGCAGTTTTTTGACCTTTTCGTCATTAACATTGCGCACGGCAAAAATGACCTGATGACCTTTTGCGGCCCACGCCGTGCCGAGCGTGCCGCCGACGTTTCCGGCTCCGATGATCGCGATTTTCATAGGCGTACTTTCGATAAAGAAAATTAAAAATGATGTTTTACTGCTCCCAGCCTTCTAAGTTCAACGACAATGAGGCGATGTCAAGGGGAAGGACGTTAAAACGTTAAGACGTTGGAGCGTTGAAGTGAGCGGGTGAATTTGGCTGTTAGGGGGAAGTGAGGCGGAAGAATTGTTGGGGCGCGTTGGTGGTGTCGGAGTCGGTGAAGTTATAGTTGCCGGGAGTCAATTCCGTTGCCGGGCCGAGGTCAATCCAATTGACGAGATTGGTTGACGACCAGACGCTATAAGTTGTGTTTGAGCTGCCGGTGAAGTTCAGGACAAAGGAGTCATCAGTTGAATCCCAGAACGAATTTTCAAATTGGGGCGCGGCAGGAAGATTGATGTTGATAAAGGCCTGGGCCGTGGCTGACGGATAAAACTGGTCCTGTGCAATATAATCGAATGTCGCATAAGGATTTCCAGTCGCACCCGTGGCGGGAGCGAAGATGAGCTGGCCGGAAGGGTCCGTGACGAGCGCGGGGACGGCAGTGATGGGCGCACCGCGCACGCCGGCCGCATATTGGTAAAGCTGCCCGGCGGCCGGCAGCGACATGACATAGAACCTAAATGTGTTTCCGTCAGGATCAGTGCCAGAAAGGGCGAAGGTCAGGTCGTGGTTGATATTTCCGTTAACGGTGATGTTATTAGCGATGGGCGCCTGGCTGCCGATGGCCATTCCGAACGCAGATCCCGCGGCTATCGCGGTGACATTGGTCAGATTTGAGGGGGCGTTGGTTTGGCCCGCGTTATTATTGCCCCATCCCACTACGGCTCCGCCAGCCGTCAAGGCGAGATTAAAAAGACTTTGGCTGCCGCTGGCAATGGCGACAACGTTGGTGAGGTTGGCCGGCACGGATGTCTGGCCACTGGCGTTGCTTCCCCAGACGGCGACCCGGCCGGCTTCGCCGGCAATTCCATAGATGCCGGCCAATGTCGCGTTCACATCGTTGATTTCCTGTGACGCCAGGGCGCGGTTATAAAGCTGAATTTCGGCGATGTCGCCATTGAAATAATAGGGAGCGGTCGTCATGGCCCCGATATCGAACGGGCAATCGACGCGCGCATCGGTGCAAAGACCGTTCTGTGATGCCACAATTGTTCCATCCACATAGAGCGTGATGGTGTCCGCCTGTCGCTCATAGATGCCGATATGCGCGCTGCCATCCGTGACGTTGCCTCCGTAGAGGCTGAAATCCAAATTGCAGCCATTGGAGGCTGCGCCCAACCCCGCGCCGAGCTGGTTTCCATTAATGACGAAAGACCAATCGCCCGTGGAACCCGGGACGTCCGCCCCCAGCAAACCGGTGTTTTCATAAAACATCGGGGAAGAGTTTCCCGCGGTGGAGGTTCGAAACACGACGATCATGGTAAAACCGCCCGCGCCGGAAATGGCGCTGTTGCCCGATGGGACGTTCAAGAATTGATCAGCCGAGGCGGTGAAACGAATGGTGTTATGCCCATTCAGGACGTTTGTATAAAGCTGCGGCTGCCGTGCGGCGGTGGTTTGTAATGCGCTCTGCCCCCCGACGACGTCCACCCAACTGCTAATTGCCGAACCGTTTTTGCCCGGAAGACTGTCAGCCACCCATCGGCTCATGAGCGCGCCGGCGGTTCCGGGCATTCCATATGTGCCGGCCAACGAAGCGTTGATACTTGCCATTTCCATGGAATTGAGGGCCTGCGTATAAAGCCGGATTTCAGCAATGTCGCCATTAAAATAGTATGGAGCCGTAGTCATGGCGCCGATCTCGAAAGGGCAACTGATGCGCGCGGCGGTGCAGAGGCCGGTTTGTTCAGCGACGATTACGCCGTCCACGTAGAGTCGAATGGTATTGCCGGAGCGGACGAAGGCGCCGATGTGCGGATTGCCGTCAGTCACATTGCCGCCGTAGAGGCTTAGGTCCGCCGTGCAGCCGATGCCCGCGCCGAGGCCGGCCCCGAGTTCAGCGCCGTTAATGACGAAAGACCAATCCTGGGTTGCGCCGGGAACATCCGCTCCGAGCAGGCCGGTATTAAAAAAAAAAGAGGACGACGAACTGCCCAAGGTGGAAGTACGGAAAACGACGACGATTGTGAAATCTCCGGCGCCCGAAAGCACGCTATTCGTCGCGGTTACCGTCAGATATTGGCTCGACGCGCTGGAAAATCGGACGGTGTTATGGCCGTTCAGCACATCAGTGAACAATTGAGGCTGGTTTCCCGCGGCGGGTTGGGCCGCGATTTTACCGCTGACGACATCGTTCCAATTGCTGACGGATGCTCCATTTGTTCCAGCAAGGCTATCGGCGATCCAGCAGCTTGCGGGCACGGGGCCGGCGAAGGAGGATGCGTTTGCCTTGAGCGCCAGGCTATTATATTCGCCCGCGGCAATAGCAGTCACATTGGCAAGCCCGGCCGGCACGTTTGTTTGGCCGAGCGTGTTCCAGCCCCAGGCAGTGACCGTTCCATTTCCCTGCAACGCCATGCTATGGCGATAGCCCGCGGCAACACTCACGACGTTGGTTAAGTTTGCCGGGACATTGGTTTGGCCGAACGCATCGTATCCCCAGGCCGTCACCGTCTGGTTGGCGCTGAGCGCCAAGTTATGGTATCCGCCGGCGGCTATGGCGATGACGTTGGTGAGCCCGGGAGGAACATTGGTTTGGCCGTAGGTATTATCGCCCCAGGCAACCACAGTGCCATTGGACAACAACGCGAGGCTGTGCTGGACACCTGCCGAGACGTCAATGACATTCGCCAGTCCCGCCGGAACGTTGGTTTGCCCAAAAGAATTATTTCCCCAGGCCACGATAGTGCCGTCGTTTTTGAGGGCGAGCGCGTGATTTGCGCCACAGGCAACGCGAACTACGTTCGTCAGATTTGCGGGCAGATTTGTTACCCCGTAGGCATTGCCGCCCCAGGCTTCCACGCGGCCGCCCGTCGTAAACTGCCGGTCTGAGCCCCAGGCCACGCCCAGCGTATTGCTGGCGACGATTCGGTAGTGATAAATCTGGTTTGCCGCCAGACCACTGAGGGTGGCCGTGAGCGTCGTCGATGTATTGCCAATCGCGGCGACTGCGGTTGAGGAACCGTAATTGCCATTGGTGCCCCACTCCAACCAGGCGAGCGCGTTAGCGGAATTGCCGGTGGCCGTGCCCCGAACGGTTGCGCCGCCGGAGGAAATGCCGACGGGAGGTAATGTCGTCGCGAAGGGCGGTCGATAGGCCCTCTGAAAGAGCAGGAATAGTTGATCCGGCCGGACGAATTGATATTCGTTTGTATTGAACGCGTTGGCGATATTCAACAGGTCGGACGGCGTGAGGCTCCACGAGACCGCCTGGCCCACCACAAACACAGGCGAAGTTCCGTTAAAACCCGATGCCGCGCTGGTGATGGCGGAGATGATTGAGTTTGTCGTTGACGCATACGTCGGAGTGAGCGGCAGGGTTTTTAGCCCAAGGTTGATGGAATTGTATGAGCCGCCCTGGTCGAATAATCCGAGCAGAGAGGGACAATTGGTGGCAAAAGCCTGCGCGTTGGCAGTGTTGACGTTGTCCCAAACAGTAATGCTTCGCATCCCGCTGCGCTGGAGATAGGAATCGGCGCGTGACGCAAACGCTGCAACGTTCGCGGCGCTCCAAAGTTCCAGGTGCGCAT
>DASYZW010000690.1:0-4462 GCA_035945915.1 Verrucomicrobiia bacterium
CTCCCGCGCCCGCGCCGGTTCAGCCGAATGCCTGAATCATAAAATTGTCTCGGTATGGATGAGCCCTTCAAAACTTCACATAGACAAAGCAATTTTATTGGTCCTCCCGAAAATTAGCTTAGTGAATAGCTCTTCGTCTGCATGGCCGAACAAAATTGGTTATCAGACTAGCGATGCCGGCGCATCACGGGGATGTAGAACAATCGGGCGTCTTTTTCCCGCGCGTTCGACCGATACTGATACAGCCCGAAAAAGCAGGAGATCCGCTTTGATTCGGGCGAGGCGTCGCGCCGGTAGAGATTCCACAGAAAAGATTGGCTGTTGGCGCCGGCGTCGGGATTTTTCTCTGAGCGCCAAACGGTCCAGAGCGGCGACCAGGTGCGCTCGACGCCCGGGCTGTCGGGAAAGAACGTTTCCGCAAAAGCAAACAGTTGCAGCCGGGTGCTGCCGTCAAAGTCATGGTTGTAACGGGCGAACGGCCATAAATCCACGCGCCGCTTGAACTTTCCGGTCTCCGTATTTTTATCGGAATTATTCTGATACAGGAAAAACAGAATGCGCGTGCGGCGATGATCCAGCGGCGGCGAGTAAATCGCATCATATTTGTAAACGGGCCACAGGTAAAATTCATCCACGAGCGAATCGTTATAGGCGCGATTGTAAAAGGGAAAGATGCGGACTTCATGTTTTCCCGGGCCGCGCGCGAAGATGATGAGCGGCCAGGGGGTCTCCCATTCGCGGTATTTTTTTTCGCGATCATTAATCCAGTTGAAAAAGGGCCAAAGCACCGACGTCGAGTCGCGCAACGGCGAACGCTCAGAAGCGTAAAATGGAATGTCGGCGCGGAGTTCTTCAGGATCGGCGGCGCCGATTCCGTTGTGCTGCCGAAAATGGATCGGCCACAGGATGAATGATTGATCATGGCCGCCGTTGGTTTCCACGCCCCAGGTGTTCGTGACCAGGGTCACGTCCTTGTGCTCCGTGCCGTAGAAGGGCCAGATCTGCCAGCCATGCATTCCGTTGCCGTATCGAACATTGTAAAACGGAAAAAAATAATTGTCGTTGACCACATCTTTCAGCCGCGTCCGGCTATAGATTGGAAACATCGTGAAATCGATTTGATCACGAAACAGAAAATTTTTCAGATGACCCCGGAATGGAAAAACGGCCGTGTAATTGTCGTTGGTGTCGGAGGACCGCTGTTGGAAATAAACCGGGAACAACCAGAGCCGATGCGCCTGGACGTTGTTGGGATTTTCCCCGCCTTCAACACTGAAAAGTTGAAAAAACTGGGCGCGATATTGGGACCCATATTTCATGTATGTGAAAAGCGGGTACAACGACATGTCCTCAACTTCGTTAATCGTCGGGTCTTCCTGATGCGAAAAAAACGGCGGGACGGCCCAGGTATTCACCGTATCGTTCTGCTCATTGTAATAGAACGGCCCGAAAGTTTCGGTCCGCGAGCCGGTTCCAATCGTTAACGGGAAGCGGTCAT
The DNA here is from genome assembly GCA_035945915.1 of Verrucomicrobiia bacterium. Lineage (GTDB taxonomy): Bacteria > Verrucomicrobiota > Verrucomicrobiia > Limisphaerales > UBA11358 > UBA11358. The sequence goes on from DASYZW010000690.1 coordinate 1,499, forward strand.
AGGCCGGTCCAGCGGAGAAATCGTCGCCTAAAGCGCTCCCGTGCGACAAAAAAATTAGAGCCAACGTTATCGTTATTGATAGCGCCTTATTCAGTGTTTGCACACGTGATTTTGCGGTTTTTAACATTGATGTTGACTTTTTGCACAGTTCTTATATTTTGTCTTACCATGAGGTTTTTGACCTCGGTTCCTCCTGACCCAGTGTCGGCATTTGCCGGCGCTGGGTTTCTTTTTCGTTAAAACTCATTTTTTGATTAAAGTCCTCCCTCGCCCGAGCAAACTCAAAAACGCGGGCAGAAACGTCAAGGCGGCCAGCATGCACAATGCAATACCCATGGCCATCACTTCTCCGAGGCTATGCATGCCCCGATGTTTCGCGATGATCAGACTGCCGAATCCCGCGATTGCGGTCAATCCCGACACCAACACGGCTTTGCCGGTGCTGCGGGAAAGAATTCCCGGGGTCCGTTCCTCGGCAAACCGATTCAGAATTTGAATGCCGTTGGTGACGCCGATGCCGATGATGAGTGGAAGGATCATGATATTCGCGAGATTAAACTCAATGTCGAAGCCTCCCATCAATCCGCATAGCCAAAGGCCGCCAATGGCTACCGGCAACAGGGCCAAAATCACGGCGGAAAAACTGCGAAAATGGATCAGGACCATAAGTGCTATGGCGATCAGCGCATACAACCCGGCCTGGACGTAGCTTTTTCTCAGGAGCGATTCGTATTCGTACAACTGGACGGGCGTGCCGGTCACATCAGGATCAATGGTCCGCATTTGGGCCAGGAACGCCGCCTGATTTGTTCGCTGCCACACATCCGTTTTGGGAAAAACCTGAATCATGAACACGCCTTCCGGACTGACAAACTGGTCGCGCAAAGCAGCCGGCAGGTCGTTCAAGGTCAATGGCGACGTCGTATTCGCCGACTTAAACGAATCAAAAGTGTTCCGGATGTCGTTGAAGAACGCCTGTTGAAACAGACCGAGCTTGTCGGCGTGGCCGGCAAGGTCGGACGGACTGCCGGAAAGCATCGACTTGCGAAAAGACTCAATGGATTGGCGCAGTTGATCCAATTGGCCGGATAAGGCCGGGTCATTGGTTCCAATTTGATCGAGCGCAGCGCCGCAATAACCGTATAACGAATAGAGTCTCGCGCTCAGGTCACTCAAATCGACCGGACGCTTATCCGGGGGACTGAAATTCACATCCGCGACGGTCTTTTTTACGCGATTGATCAGCGGAAGTTTTTTGACCTGGTTCGACAGAATAAAGTTTTCGAGCACATCCGGCGGAGGCTCGATATCTGCAACCGTGGAAAGCTTGCCGATTCTGTTTTCCAGATCAATGGCTTCATCCAGGTTGGTGGCCAAAAAGGCCGCCGAGAGCAACGATTGGCCGGCCGAATGAAAAAGCAATTGTTCATAGACGACGGACGGCAGCGTCGGGCTTTGCATTTGCATCAGGTTGTAGTCGAATTTGACTTTGCCGCGATAGATCTGGACGGCGGCGATGGCCGAAACCGCCAGCGTGATCACCAGGACCAAAACGGGCCGTTGCAGCCAGATATTTTCGATTCGCGCGCGCGTGATGTCCTCTTTCATGCGCCGATCCATCACATTCTGCCGGCCGCGCAACAACAGCACCGGCAGCATCGTCATCATCACGATAAAACACAGCAAAAGTCCGCCGCCGCAAATGATTCCCATTTCCTGGATGCCGCGGAAGTTTGTGAAAATCATCGTGATAAATGCCCCGGCTGTGGTCAACGCGCCGGTGAAAATTCCCTGGCCGGTAAAAACGATGGCCTTTCTCAAGGCCGTCCTTTTGAATTTGCCGTGCCGCAATTCTTCTTCGTAGCGCGTGATGAGGTGGACGCCGAAATCGATGGCGAGCCCGATCAACATGGGCACAAACGTAATCGTGAGGACGTTCAGGTGGCCGACCGTTAGCGCCGCGAATGCCAGCGTGTAAGACAATCCAACGATCAGGCAAAATGCGGCTTTGATCGGGCGCCCGGTTTCGTTGTATCCGTAAATAAAAATGATGCCGCACAAAACCAGGGAGACAATACTCGCGACCGTTGTGTCCTTTTGGGATTGGATCATCTGGTCATTATCCAGCACCGGTTCGCCCGTGAGCCCCACGTTGACGCCCGGCACTTCGAGTTGCGTTTCCCGGATCAATTGCAGCAGGCGGTCAATCGCGTCGCCGGTTACGTCCCCGCTCGGGCCTGCCGACGGAGAAAACGCGCCTTTTAGCAGGGACCAAATCGTCGGCAATGTGTTGGACGATTCCACCACCGGCGGATGCGTGGTGAGCAGAAATACCCGGTTATTATCGTACGTGATGTAGATATCCGACGCATTGTTTGTGCTGAACAGGGAGGCAACCCCGGGCGATGGCGGATTGCCGGAGGTATTCATGCAGGTATTCGCCTGGTCCAGAATACCCGCCAGCAGCGGCAGGGATTGAATCAAGGAATCCGTTTGCGGATTTGATTCGCCCGATGAAGTGCGAAAGATGGTGTTGATCTGTTCAAAAAAGGCCGGAAGATTTGAAGTTTGCGTGAATTGCGTGATGAAGGGCAGTTCCGTCGCGAGCGTCGTCTGAATGGACGTGAGATCGGCGTCGGGGACGAAATACAAGGCCTTGGTCCCCATCGCGGGCAGATAATGCTCGTAAAATACGTCCTGGAAAAGATTCGTCTCCGGGACCATTTTGGCCGCCAGGCGCTCGACGAATTGGCGGTTTTTTTCCGGATCGTCGCTTTGGATTACGACCGTGAGATCGTTGCCCTGCTCGGGAAACGCCTTCTGGAGCCGCAGAAAGTTTTGTTGATACTTGAGGTTGGGCGAAACCAGGTTGTTCTGGTCCGGGTCGAACCTGAGGCATCCGACCGTGATCACGATGCAAACCAGCGCCAGAACCACTTGCGGCCAGAAAAACCAGGCAGGGTA
>DASYZW010000691.1:0-4198 GCA_035945915.1 Verrucomicrobiia bacterium
AGACGACCAAAATTCATAGCATCGTCGGCCTGCTCGCCCCCGGCCAGGCCCTGGTCACACGCCGGCCCTTTCGCGCCCCGCATCACACCGCCAGCGACGCCGGATTGCTCGGCGGCAACATGAACCCCACTCCCGGAGAAATTTCGCTGGCGCACAATGGAGTTTTGTTTCTGGACGAACTTCCTGAATTTAAGCGCAACGTCCTGGAAACCATGCGCCAGCCTTTGGAAGAAGGGCGCGTTACCATCTCGCGAGCCGCCGGAACCATGACCTTCCCGAGCCAATTCATGTTGATTGCCGCGATGAATCCGACTCCCGACGGAAAAATGCCTCACGAGAGCAAGAGCTCGCCCCGGGAAATTCAAAATTATCTCGGCCGCGTGTCCGGTCCCCTGCTCGACCGCATCGACTTGCACGTGGAAGTGCCGCAGGTCAAATTCCGCGAAATCAGCGGCGAACGCACCGGCGAAACCTCGGCGCAAATCCGCGACCGCGTCGTCATCGCGCGTCAACGCCAGTTGAAACGCTTCGCGCACAAACCCAAAATCACCTGCAACGCCCGCCTGGGCCCCAAAGAACTCAAGGAACATTGCGCCCTTGACGATGCGACTAAAGACCTGCTGAAAAACGCGATGGCCGACCTGAATTTCAGCGCCCGCGCCTATGACCGCATTTTAAAAGTCGCCCGCACGATCGCAGACCTCGCCGCCTCCGAGAACATTTCAAACGAGCACATTTCCGAGGCCATCCAATACCGTACACTGGACCGGCAGCTATGGACATAGACATTTGATTGCCATCCCCGTTCTCATTTTCCTCCCGTTCAAACTCTTTCGCCCCGTTTTTTCCGGCCGTGAAACTTGCCGCCTCCGGCGCGTTGCGTTTAATATTCCGAAATAAGCATGCCGAAAAAATCATTCTCTGCGGTTATTGTTCTATTGTCGATTGCTACAGCCCTGCTGGCTCAAGCTCCGGTTTCAATATCTCACGAACAATTCATCGCGTTGCCGATGGGACCCGCCGGCATGTCCGGCGCCGGGACAAATAGATTGGACCGTTATGGCGTGCCTTTCATTGAGGAAGTATTGCCCTTGCAAACTCATGGTTCAGCGGAGATTCAAGTCGAAAGGCGTGTGAACCGCATCTTCCTCCTGGGAATGACCAGCGCCAAAAAGGCCACAATAAAATTAGTAGTCCCGCCTGCCGCCAGCAATAGGACCGTCCCCCTCTATGGCTGGGCCGATCCGCGCGATATCGGGCGCCGGTCGATGATCGGAGATGAGATGGGCCGCATTCGACTGAATTACGCGGACGGTTCGACCCAGGTTTTTCCGCTTATCCTGGGAGAAAGTGTTTGGTGGGGACAGGCATTCTACGATTACCAGGACCCCTTCAAAACTGACGCGGCATTGCGCCGCGCCTTTGCGGCCGCCCTGCGCCTCTACCCTCCCGAGCCGGTCCAAGATGGCAATTATGTCGCCGTCATCAATCCAAAGTCTGCCCCGCTGCGCAGCATCACGGTCGAAAATTCTCCCGTTAAGAACGGCACACTCGTCATTACCGGCGTCACAGTTGAATCGTCGGACACGAACGATATTTCGCGGACCACGCTTCTCACGCCCGGCGTCTTCTCGCCCGCTTTCGCTAAATTCATGGAACAAAAAACTTTGCGTTCCGCCAGCCAGGGCGAGAAAGACGCGCAACGGCAATTGGAGATACTGAAGCAAGCCCTTTATAGCAGCGATAAAAGTTTCAAAGGGCCGGTGGCGCTTAACATTCCCCCGGGGTACGCGGGGCCAATCGTTTCCTTCGGCGGAAGTCTCTCTGCGGACATCATGGCCAATGCGTTTTATTATAATGTGCAGGACATTCTCGCAAAAATTGATGAAACCGGGATGTATCATACTTCAACCAAAGGCGCAATTTCCTGGGGCGGCTATTGCGGATTTGGAACGTTCCGCAGAAATGTCGGGGCCTACTATGGCGTCGCCTACACTCGCGACATGGGCCGCAGCCTCCAGGAAATCACCATGCTCGGATTTACCAACGAAGCCCTTCGCTGCGCCGACTGGTCGCTGCAAATGGCGCGGCGGTTCGAAACCAGGCCGTCTCTCAGATACAAAGGAGTCGTTCTTCCGCGACATTGGGGCGATTTAGCCAACAGTCCCCGCAACCCCAGCTTCGAGAACGACGGCCAGGGGTTGACGGCAATGTTTATCTATAAACTTTGGCAGCGACTCCCTGATCGCGACGCGTGGCTGCGCGCTCATTGGCCGGACGTTCAAGGCGTTGGCGACTGGGTCCTTTGGCAGTTTGCGCACCCGGATATTTCCGGCGCCACCAATGGCGTGCTTCACACGACCGGCGAGAGCGGCAACGGAAGCGGCTATGCGCCCTATCCCGACAGCGCCTGTATGAATGCACTCCGCGCCCTGGCTGATATGGCCGATTCCATTGGTGAGACGCAGTCCGCCAGGTCATGGCGCGATCGCGCTGACCTCATGCAGCAAGCCATCGGCAGGCAATACGTCATCCATGACCCTACGTTCGGCCCTGTCTGGACCCTGGATTATTCCAACTGGTCGTACAACAGTTCCGTCCTTGGACCATTAATTTTTCTGGCGGATTATCAGGGATTTGCGCCGCAAAATGAAAACGATGACTGGCGGTCCATTGATGAAGCAGCTTACCGGCGGTTAATTGAAACGTTCCGCCCGTATCAACCTTTCGGGTTTTACGGCAAAGCAATGGGATATGGACAGGGATTCGTCACCCAATCGGCGCTGCTTTTGGACCGGATGCGCGACGCCACAACCATGATGGACTGGGACGCTAAAGAGATTTACGACCCGCGTTTCAACCAATTCGACCACTTCGTCGTCTCCGAGGGCGTGCAAATTTCCCCGGACGGACGCTATTGGTATCGGTTCGGCGATTTGGGAAATGGAGTGCAGGAAGGAGAAACCATCAAAACCCTGCGCCTTATCATTGGCATGGACGATACCCATCCGGGGCGCTTGCAGTTTTGTCCCAGGATACCCTATGATTGGAACAGAATCGCGGTCGAAAAATATCCGCTCGTATTTGAAGATTCCGGCAAAATCGAAACGGCATTCCTCCAGTATTCGCTCAAGCGCGCCGGCCATGGCATGATACTGAAAATTGCCGCCGATCACGACCTCGCCAACGTGGATATGCGACTCGGTCCCTTCGAAAAAAAGCCCCGGCCCTCGAACATCCGGATCAATGGTCAGGTCCCCGCCGGCGCTGTCATTCTGCGCTCCGGCGATTCCTGGTGGATCAAATTTGCGTCAAATGTCGGACAAAATTGACCAATCAGAATGCCGATGCCAATGCCGGGTTTCTGAATTAGAAATTCACCTGCAGCATGGCCATGATTGAGTGCACGCGGACGCCTTCAAATTCTACATTCAAACTCGGCGGTGGCGGTGAACTTGAACTGAATGGATACCTGAACGTGGGATTGCCAGTCATGAAAAAATCGTACCCCGCATCTATGGAAATTCGCGGGTTGAGAGCGAACCGCACGCCCGCGAAAGCTTGCCAGGCAAACACGACGTCATCTTCGTTGTCGGAAACGGAATACGCCCCCGGCTCCGTGAAATTGTGCGCATCGAATACCGAATCAGAGCCGCCAACACCGCCTCCGATATATGGGATGATGTCAGTGTGCGGAATTGGCAGGGAAAGCGTGAGGTTGGCCAGAAACGGCACGTTGCCCATGGTGGAACTGTTGGCCTCGAAGTTCTGCACGCTGCTCATCCGCGCCCAGGTATAACCAGTCTGAAAATCCAGTCCCACATACCGGTCGAACGCCAAGCCGCAGGCCACGTTGCCGGAAAAACCGACGTTGTACTTCACCCTTCCAGTTGGGCCGTTGAAACCGGACTGGCCTGAACCCGCCGGAAAGCCGAATCCTTTCAACTCGCCGGGCTGGAAAAACGCAGGCCCTGCGCCGATGCGAAAATACGGTCCCATTCCCGGCGGCCAATGCAAATCGTATTGCGCATGAGCAATGGTTGCAGTGAACAGCGAAACAATGGCTATGACAATTCGTCCGGTTTTCATGGTGCGCCCGAGAAGCTGAATTTGCTTTCTTTATCTCCAAAAGCCAAGAAGTTTTGAAAAATAAAAGTCATTGCCTTTGACAAAAATTTCATTAATCTCGCCGTCTTTA
>DASYZW010000692.1:0-7090 GCA_035945915.1 Verrucomicrobiia bacterium
CTTGCGCCGGGCCGGTCGGACAACCTGGTGCCTGCTGCTGGCGTATTCAATTTTATTTAACACATTGGCCGCCATAAAATCACGGGCCCATCACAGTTATCTCAATGGCAATGTTTTGTTAAACCAGGGACAGGTTGATGCGGCCATTGATTATTTCAAAACGGCATCAAGGCTTGATCCGCAATCCGCGACCTTTCACTTTGCCCTGGCCAACGCACTTTCGCTATCGGGACAGGTGGAACAGTCCATCCTCCAATATCAGGACACGTTGGAAATCAGGCCCAACGACGCAGAAGCCGCCAACAATCTCGCTTACACCTTTCTGCGGGCGGGGCAAGTGACCAACGCGATTCGATGTTTTCAACGAGCGTTACAAATTCGGCCAAGCTACCAGGTCTACTACAACCTTGCCTATGCCTATTGCCAAAATGGGATGCCTGGCCAGGCGGCGGGGTGTTATCGGGAAGCAATAAAGCTTCAACCTCAGCTTATCTCGGCGAAGATCAAACTCGCCTGGGTCCTCGCTACCTGCCGCGACGCAAAAGTCCGTAATGGGAATGAAGCCCTTGCATGGATGGAGAATGCCAATCAAATAACAAAGGAGTCGGATCCGGAAATTCTTCGCACTCTTGCGGCTGCCGATGCCGAACTCGGGAAGTTTCCAGAAGCGATCACAAATGCGCAAAAGGCCTTGGGGCTGGCATTGACGCAATCGAAGCAAACTCTGGCAGATGAATTAAATACGGAAATCGCTCTGTATAAAAACCATGAACCGTGCCGGGTTACAACCGATTGATTCGAGATCGTAACGATATTTACGGGTACAGCTTTTGAGATCGATCAGGGGCGCGGTGTTTCCAAGGGAGCACCCGGGCCATCGCGAGCCGACAATTCTTTGACGCAAGGACGCGTCGAAGGGCACCCCGGGGCGGGTGCGCTCCCCGCGCATTTTTGATATTTCGCGCGAAAGCCAGGTGCAACGGTGGGTGAAGTCGTACAGGCCGCTACACCCGCTACATTGTTGATAATCAATTAATTAGCCCGCTACATTTGCCGCCACATAGCCGCTACAGGGCCGCTACAATACCGGGATTTGGGCACACAGCGGGCGAGGTTACTCAAACAAACCCTGAATTTCCTCCCAGGTCAGGTTATCTGCCAGCGTTTCTTCGCCGCCGAGTGTGGCCTTGATAATCGTCCGTTTCTTTTGTTGCAGCGCCAGAATTTTCTCCTCCACCGTGCCGCGTGTGATGAGCTTGTAGCTCGTCACCACGCGCGTCTGGCCAATGCGGTGGGCCCGGTCCGTGGCCTGGTCTTCCACGGCCGGATTCCACCACGGGTCAAAATGCACGACCGTGTCCGCGCCGGTCAGCGTGAGTCCAATACCGCCGGCTTTGAGGCTGATGAGAAAGACGGGGATTTTCGAATTACCCTGGAATTTTTCCACGACGGCGCCGCGATTGGTGGTCGAGCCGTCGAGATAGCAAAACTCGATGTTCTCAGCCGTGAGTTTGTCCTTAAGCAGCGCGAGCATCGTCGTGAACTGGCTGAAGACGAGGACGCGGTGCCCGCCGTCAAGGGCTTCTGCCAGCAACTCGCCAAACATGGCCAGCTTGCCGGAACTTTCGTCATCGAATTTTGCGTCATCGAGCTTGAGCAGCCGCAGGTCGCAGCAGATCTGGCGCAGGCGCAGCAGGGCATTGAGCACGACCATCTTACTTTTGGCCAGGCCCTGCGCCCCAACGGCGTTCAAGACTTCCTTTCGGCTTACTGCAAGGACCTGTTGGTAAATTTCAGCCTGGTCGTCCGTCAGCTCGCAAAAGGAAACCTGTTCGATTTTTGCGGGCAAGTCCCTGGCCACCTCAGTCTTGAGACGGCGAAGGATGAAGGGGCGCAACCGCCGTCCAAGCCGCGCCTGGACAGCCTCGTCCTTATCGCGCGCGATCGGCTGCTCGTAACGCTCGCGAAAGTCCGCCGCCGACCCCAGGTAGCCAGGCATCAGGAAGTCGAAGATGCTCCAGAGATCGAGCACCGAGTTCTCCATCGGCGTGCCTGTGAGCACGAGGCGGTGGCGGGTTCGGACGGATTTAACCGCCTGGGCGTTTTGGGTCTGCCGATTCTTGATGTGCTGCGCTTCGTCGAGCACCAGGGTATCAAATTCCAGCTCGCGATACCGGTCCGCGTCGCGCCGGATGAGGGCATAACTGGTGATGACGAGATCACTCCCGGAGATATCCTCGAAACGCTCGTGCCGGCCCGCGCCGTGAAGGGCGACGACTTTCAGGTGCGGCGTGAATTTCTTTGCCTCAGCCAGCCAATTGAAAACCAGCGAAGTCGGGCAGACAATGAGAACGGGGCCCGTCAGCTTGCGATTCGCGTGGTGCGAGTGGATGAACGCCAGAGTTTGAAGAGTTTTGCCCAGGCCCATTTCGTCAGCCAGGATGCCTCCAAAGTTGTTCTCGCGCAGAAATTGCAGCCATGCGACGCCCTGCCGCTGGTAGGGACGCAGGACCTCTTCGAGGTGGCCGAGCTGGGGGCAAGTGAGCTTCGCCTGGCCGCTCTGTTGCGCCGCGCGTTCACGCCAACCCGCCGCGCTTACCACTTGCCAGCCCGGCTGCTGGCGAAGCGTGGCATCGAGAAATCCAGCCTGCACGTTGCTTAACCGATAACCCTTTGCGTGCTGCTGCGGTTCGCAGTCGCGGATGACCTCGGTGAATTCTTCGAGCGCCCCGGTGTCAATCAGCGCGATGCGGCCATTCTTCAATCGCGTCGAGCCATTGCCGGACAGGATGAGGCGCTGGATGTCCGCCGCTGAAAACTTCTCGCCGTCCGCCGAGGCCAGCGACATTTCGAGATCGAACCAACGTTCGCCGGAAGGCCGGATTTCAAAGCGCGGTTCGAGCCGTTCGAAATTCCTGGAGGTGGTCTGCTTGAGCCGTTCCTCCAGTGAAACTTCCCATTCCTTCTGCCAGCGCGGGTAATCGCGCGCGAAGAAACGCACCACGGCGCTCTCACCGTGCAAAGTCCAGCGTCCTTGCGCGTCGGGACCGTTGAAGCCGGCGCGGCGCATTCGTTCCCCGGCTGCGACCTCCGCCGCAAAGTCGCGCGTCGAATAACGGGTCGTGCATTTGGGATCAGGCAGCCAGAGGGACTCTGCTTCCGCCGTTACGCCCACGGTCATAATGCGCGAGCCGTAGGCGCATTGGAGTTGGGCCTGCAATTGGTTCAGCCCGCCGTTGAGCGCCAGAATGAAGCGCGGCGACTGCGGTTCCAGCGTAAATTCATCGATCGTGAAATTCGCATCCACTTCGCTTTCCGCTTCCAGCACGGCCAATTCGCGGCTCAGGAACAATGGCACGCGCGACCGCGGTACCTTCATCGGCCCGCGGAATAGCTCACGCCATTGCTTTGGCAACCCGACCGGGTTGAGAGAATCTCCCTGGAAGGCCCATAATGATTCGCCGGCGATCAGCGTCGGCGGCTTGAGATCCGCGGCCAGGTTAAGCTGGATTTCACCGGAGGTTTCGAGCGTGACCTCCACCGGCACGCGCCACGCAGTCGCGCTCACTACGAGCGGGGGATTCCGGCCCAACGCCACTCGCGGATGTCCGGCGAGCACGTCGAGCAACCGGGTCAGTTCGGATAGGTTCAACAGCAAACCGCCGGGCGTTTCGTTGCGGGCGAGCTCCTCGGCCTTGTCGAGCAGGCGCGCGTCCTCGGGCGAAACGGAAAATGACTGATTCATCGGCAGTGCACTGAGGGGAACGCGGCCGCGGCTCCACTTTCCCTCAAACGTAACCATTATTTTCCCGCGTTCGATACCGGCTGCGAAAGTCGGCGGCAGGATGACGGAGATTTCCAAGGGTTCGCCATCGTCGGCGCGCTTGAGTTTTGGTCCCGGCGGCGGCGTTGGTTCCGGAGCCATCGGCCTGCCGCCGATTCGCCCGGGCAACGGTGTGGCCGTGTCGCCACCACGGGATGGCGGCTTTGCCGCCAGCAAATGATGCAAACCGACGGCTACCGAGTGCGGGCAGATGATGCCTGCGTCGCGGGAAACGCGGCAGGTGCACAGGTTGTCAACGTCCTCCGGCCCCTTGATGACCAGTCCGGCGCGATAGGATGACGAGCCCTCCTGCACAACGCCCTTGAGCAGAGGCGGCGTCCAGTTCGAAGAAATGACCCGGCCCTCGGCCAGCAAAGCGCGGGCCTTTTTGACCGCCTCCCAACCGGCGGACTTCATGAAAAAGGCATCTGATAATTCAGTGAAACTCATCGGGCAAGAGCGCGGCCGGGAGGCGGCCCGCGCCGCAGCAATAAGGCCGCGAGGCCAACCGGCTAGACTCCCTTAATCCACTTCCTGTCTTCCCATACCGCCTTGAGCGAAGTGATATTCCGTGAATCGAAAACATTTTTGACCGCCCCGGCAAGATTCCCCTTTTTCAAATTGTTCCAGGCGTCGCTCGCGCTGACCGCGACAAACTGCAAAACGCTCGGATCGCGGTAACAATCGATCATGCAACGCGTGCAACCATCGCGAATCAGCTTCGAATCATTCCAGTCCCACACCTTGCACATCGGCTTTTCCCAAAAATGACAGCGATATAAATCCAGGTTCCAGTCGAGGTAAAAATATTTGTACCCGCCCAGGCAACCGAACTTTTCCTTTTCACCGCGCAAATGCCGTTGCATTTCATCCAACGATTCCGAGGGGTTGACCACGGGGAATCGGCACCGCGCTTTCATCGTCTTAATTTTGCCAAAGAGAGCAATGAGTTCGTCTTTGGAATAATTCACCAAACCGCTGTCGCTGAAACTAAGGTAACTGCTGGCCAGCGCGGTGAGCGGATAGCTAAATGTGCAGCTTTTGAAATCGAGCGATTCCAAAAATTCCGGGAGTTTTTCATAGTCCTCAATCAAGCGGCTCGCCGTGATGCTCGCAGTGGTTTGAATGCCGACCGAATGAAAATACTCGTTGGCCCGCTTAATTTTTTTGCAAACGTCCGGCAGACCGCGGTTCTTTTCGTGCTTCGCAATTTCATGGGCGTCGATGGACATGATGACGCTCGTGAGGCCGTCATTTGCGAGATGGCGCATGTTTTCGTCGTTCCACAAGCCGCCGTTGGTGCAGATCATGGGCCGGATGCCGTGTTCCGCGGCGTACCGCGTCATTGCGCGCAAATCCCGATGAACCATCGGCTCGCCGCCGACGAACAGGAGATAACCGATGTGATTTTTGACCGCCATGTCGATGGCGATTTTGGCTTCGTCGAAGGTGACGCTGCGACGCGCCCGGGGATTGAATTTGGAACGGGCGAAGCCGCAGAAATCGCAGTCGGCATTGCAGATATTGGTGATGGCAAACTGCAAATAGCCGGGACCGCCGTGGTTCAGGACCTCGCGAAGGAGTTGAAATCCGCCCTTTTTGGGCCGCGATACCGGCTGGGAAAAATCACGGGCGGCCGAAGGCGAATATGATTTCGCTTCGGGCGGTGTCGCGACTGCAGGCGTGTCATTCATGCAAAGACAAACATTGTGGCGAGGGAAGAGAATGCGGGCAATCCTTTTTCAGCCCGGAAACGGTTGTATTGGCATCCCCCAATATTGCATCCAAAGACCTTACAACGGTTTTCACGTTGTGCAAATGGAGTTTCAAAGTGAAACGCCGCGCAGGGCCGCGTGGCCTGCAATATTCGCGCAGCAAATTATCGGAGAATTGACGCCATTCGAATGCGGCTGTGACTTCGTTTTTAAATTGAACGACCGACGTCCAAAAGCGCTCGTCCTCCAAAGTTAAGTCACAATCGTCGATCGAGCCTCCGGCCTGACCTTACGGTTTTCTCCAAGGGCATAACACTCGCCCAAAGCGGCGTCGCGCTCTGCTTGCCGCCGCACTCCATGACACTTCGTTACTTAGCCGGAGAATAAAGCCTCGCCTGGTTGTGAGGCAGAGCGAACCGGAGCCCGATTCGGGCCTTTTCCACCAGGCGTCCAGATTTTACTCAAATTGGTTTTTTGGGGACGCAGTTGCGGGCTCCGGGGCGGTGTACGGTTGCGCGCGGATCGCTTTGACCTCGTCGGGCGTGACTTCCAGTCCGGAATTTCCGAAAGAGTTGTAAACGTAGGTTAACACATTTGCGATGTCGTCATCCGAGAGCGGGAACGACGGCATATTATTATTGAATTTTTGGCCGTTGACGACCAGTTCGCCTTGCCGGCCATGAATGACAATTCCGATTGCCCGGCTTTTATCCGCATTCAGGAAGTCCGATCCAGCCAGCGGCGGGAAGACGTTTGGCCGTCCCAGCCCGGTTGGTTGATGACACGCGGCGCAAATGGAGGCAAAAAGACGGCTTCCAAATTGAATTCTCTCAGCTTTCGACTTAGCGCCAGTGTTGACCGGCGCCGTTCCGCGCGGCGCGCCATCCCGGACCCACTGGCGGATGAGCGCGCGCTGTTCATCGGTGATGGCGAGCGACTCGGGACTATTGGCGACGGGCATTGATTCCTTGTAGTATGTACCCTTCCAACTGTCCCAGATGCGCCGCTTAATTTCCCACCGGTCCGCGTAGGCCGTCTTATAGTCGAGCCAGTTATACACGAACCGGGATTCCTGGTTATGGCAGCGGGAACAATTTCCCATGACAATGGGCTGAATATCGCGGAGATAGGTGGGACCCTCGCGGTTTTGGGCGGACGCGGGCGCAGTCTGCGCGCAGGCGCGTGACAAAATAAGTGTTGCGAACATCAGCGCGAGCGCCAGCGGGGCGGCGCCCGGCGCATTAAACGCGCGTCGAATATTATTTTTAGAATCCATAGGATAATTGGAAGATAAGTTGATCGTGCGGTTGTGTGGAATCGTTGCTTCTCAAGATTTCGTAGTCGCCTTCAAAAAGGAAGGTGCTGGTCAAATAATAGACGTAGCCCATTGTGAAACGGCGGGTATGGGTGCCGAGGCCGTCATGCACGTCGTCGTAACGGCCCATAAGTTCGACATTGTTGATCAAGGGCGCATTGATATCCAGGCCCGCGAGTTTGTAGCCCACCTGGCCGTAATATCCCCATTGTTTGACCTCGCCCTGGTTGTCGCTTC
>DASYZW010000693.1:0-8432 GCA_035945915.1 Verrucomicrobiia bacterium
CTTTATGCCATTGTTTTGGCGATCCCGGCGGACCGGACTGTGACGATCAAATCGCTCGCCAGTGGCTCGGCGTTTTGGCCCGATAAAATTGGCCGGGTTCGATTGTTGGGCGGCGGAAGGTTGAAGTTCACGCGCGATGCGAGCGGCTTGTGCGTGACGTTGCCTGAAACGTTGCCCACCCCGATCGCTTTCGCGCTCAAAATCCAGGGATGACGATGCCGGCAAAACAAATTGTCGCGAGCGGCGCGTTTGACAATCTGCGCTCCCGCGATTTGCGCTTCCTTCACGAGGCTTCGAAGCTGGGAGAACTTTCGGTCCTGCTATGGCCCGATGAAATAATTGAACAGATTTCCGGGCGACCGCCGAAGTTCCCGCTGACTGAGCGCCGTTATTTCCTCAGCGCGGTTCGTTACGTCAGCCGTGTTTCCGAGCTCAAGGATTTCGCAAATCCGGATATCCTTCCCGAAAATGTCCGGGCATCTATTTGGGCCGATTATGAGCCAACCGCAAATCCCGCGCGGGAAAAGTTTTGCCGGGACAAACAGATTTCCTATCGGATTTTTTCCGACGACATCTTGAAGGTGTTTCCCTTGCCCGCGCCGGCGCCCGTTCCGTCCGGCCGCAAGAAAGTTATCGTGACGGGCAGCTTCGATTGGTTTCACTCCGGGCACGTCCGGTTTTTTGAAGAAGCCTCGACCTATGGCGAGTTATTCGTTGTCGTCGGCCACGACGCGAACATTCGGCTTCTGAAGGGACCGGGCCATCCGCTATTGTCCCAGGAGGAACGGCGTTACGCTGTATCGACGATCAAGTACGTCAAAGAAGCGCTCATTTCCACGGGCCACGGCTGGCTCGACGCGGAACCGGAAATCCAACGCCTCAAACCGGATCTCTATGCCGTCAACGAAGACGGTGACAAAGGGGGCAAACGTGAATATTGCGAAAAGCTGGGCATCGAATATCTGGTGCTTAAACGGATTCCCGCGACCGGGTTGCCATCGCGCAGCAGCACCGTTTTAAGAGGGTTTTGACGGTGGCGCTCATGGGAGTTCCTGATCACTCTTTCGCATTCAGCACATAGCCATGAGTGTCACAGACCACGCAGGAGGATCCGAGATCGGTTTTGCGGAATTGTATGATGACCCATACTTCGGTTACGGTGCCGTCCTGGGCGCGGACCCAACTCGGAACCAGGGCAAGCGGGCCGAGTTTCGAGCTGCCGGTCCTTTCGATGCCGCCGACTTTCAACACCTGCGTGATTCCATTGAGGTCAAAACTCTTGCGCAGAAACTCATCGGATAAATCGGCGGCGGTTGGCATAAGACGGCGGAAAGCCGAAAAGTCATATTTTATGTTGGCGTCCCAATATTGCTCAATGATCGTTTGACACGCTTGCTCGCGGGTCATTCCTTCCGTGGAAATCCCGGAGTCGGTATTGCTCATGGCCGCAAGGCTGGCATCCGGGACTCTTAACGGCATGTTGGTAACGATTGTGCCCGGTGGAATTTGAAAGTTAAAAGTGCTGTTCGGTAAATTGTCAAAATAGAGAATTTTATCAAAGTTCAAATACGGTGTCCCCTCCTGCCGGGTGTTCTGCCAGACTTTCATGCTGACGAGCAGCTTGGTGTTGACGTCAAATTCCAGCAGCAACGATTGCTCCCGGCCGGTAGAAGTGCAGGTGACGATGACACGTTTTTGTCCTGTGGCCGAATCGTAGCCTTCAATTACCTTATAACTCTTTTCCGTCAGCAGCAGCGCCAGCATTTTTGGACCGGGCCAGGGGTTCAAGTTCAGAGTAATGCCCGGCTCGACATATACCATTTTGTCGTCTGAATCGTAGCTGTAGGTTTGGTTGTCACTGGTCCATTCCGATCCCTGGCCTCCCACGTTCGCGAGAAAGGCTTCGACAAAATCACCAGTCCTGTCCGCTTTGAGCCAAAGGTCGATCGGATAAGTCCTGGCGTCGGGGGTGACAGTGCCGGAAAGTTCAAGCCCTTTAAACTTTTTGAGGGTTTCGATTGTCTGGTCCATGGCCCAGGAGGGCGCTGGATGAATCAATGCCAGCGCGATCAGGATTGCCAGCGCCGCGGTGGTGGCGAGCGTGTAACGGGCGGACGGCTTTTTGAACAGGAGGGCAATGATTTGGCCGAGACTAAGTTCCGGACCGGCGGGATTGGTTGGCCATGTCACGGCATTCTCAATTTCGCGGTGAATACGTTCATCGAGCTTCGCGCTGGCCCGCGCGCGCATTTGCCGGACAATTTGTAAAATATTCTGTTTCTCTTTCATACGCTGAGATCTCCATTCAATAGTGTTTTCAACTTGTCCAGGCCGTAGCGGTATCGGCCCTGAACCGTGTTGATCGAGACGCCTTGCATTCTGGCGATCGCATGAAACCGCATCCCGCCGCACAGCCGCAATACGACGGCTTCCCGCTGTTCATGCGGCAATTTCGCCAACGCGCCGCTCATGGACTTCAATTCTTCCCCAAATATGGCCGCCAGGTCAGGACGTTCGTGGTCCGGCGCCGCGCCTTCAACGGCATCAGTTTCATCAGAAGCCTGCTTGCGTTTTGATTTGTTCTGGTTGCGCGCGCGATTCGCCACACAGGTGGCAAGGAACCCTTTCAGGCTTCCGGTCAGCCGGAACCGCCCACCGGACCGGATGAAACCGACAAAGACATCATGCACGACATCTTCTGCCTCCGCTTTGTCAACCAGGAGCGCCGCAGCCAACGTGACCAGATCATGCTTGTGCAGATCATAGATCTCGTGCAGCGCTTCCGTGTGACCACGGTTGAACCGCCAAACCAGGTGCATTTCTTTGAACATGTGCCGTACGGCCGCCTCTCAGTAATTCACTCTCGCTACTACAACAACCTGGACGGTCATTTTAGTATAACGGCCCGTTTGAAAAGTGTGGGCTAAACTCGATCAGATGGCATTGCTGTAATTGCCGTTGCAGAATATCGTAGCACCTTAATACGAAACGATGAACGCGTTGAAAAAGGTTATAAAGTACCTGCTGTACGGAGGGGCGGTGGCGTGCTGCTTCGCGGGTATTTGGGTGATATACGTGGCGATTGCCAATTTCCGGGAAATGCCCTTCCCGCAGTGGTTCGTCGTGCTGATCGTGGAGGTTATCTTCACCTGCCTGGCATTTACGCCGGCCTTGATGCTTTTAAAGCGCTTCAAAACGAAAATGTGGCATTGGCTGGTTATCGGAATTGTGGAGGTGCTTGTGATCGCCGTGACCGCGTTCGCCCTGTTCGCTTTTTTAGCGTTGCTTGAACCTTAACCGCCGAACTATTTAAGCTCCCATTCCTGCCACCGTTCCTTGCCGGAAAAGAACGGCAACGAGTCTGCGACCGGATCACTTCGTAATAACTTAAACTTTTGTTTGAACAGCGTGTCGGCCTCCTTTTCTGTCAGGGGAAACGGCGGCGGATTCGAATTCGCGCCGTAAAAAAAGGTGCCGGCAATCCGCCCGTTTGGCATAAGCAGTTGCGTCATTCTCCGGATATAGTCGGTCCATAAATCGGGCGGCAAAGCGCAAAGGAATGCCCGCTCATAAACAGTGCTGAATTGGCGAGCGCCGAAATCGTGCCGAAAAAAATCGCCCAGGATCACTGTCGAGGCGAGCGGACCAAGGTAATTCCGCGCCCGTTCAACCGCGGCCGGCGCAAAGTCTATCGCAATGACGTCCCACCCGGCCTGATGAAATGCGCGGATTTCGTACCCCGTCCCGCATCCGGGCACCAGGACCGTTGATGGCCGGTTGCTCTCCAGAAATGCCGAAAGCGCGGCCGGAACGCCGCCGAAGTCCCATGGCGTGTTGCCGCTGGTGTATCGGCTATTCCAAAAATCCGGCCGCGAGCTGTCAATGGTTTTGTCTTTCATGGCGCCGCAAGGTTTAAAACCACGTTAACTTGTTTTTCGTTTCCAGCTTGCCATGTTCCGCGTCGAGAGCCAACTTCGAACCGTTGGGCGATGAAATATCGCTATGGCCAAGCAGATGACAATCATTGGTTACTGCCTGCTCCTGATCTTCGCAGCAGGCTGTGGTTCGACGCCCGGATCCAGCCGCGCTCAAACAATGGAAGTGACCGTCTTTGTCCCGGCCGATCCGCGAGCATATTCGGACATGATCACGGACGAACAGGATTTTCAAAAGGCTGCCGCGATGCCGTTCGTAAAAAAGAAAGTGGTTGTTCCCTATTCCAAAGATTTCCTCACCGCCAGCGCCGATGCCGCGGCGAGGGAAATCGGCATGACCCAAATGGGACCGACTAAAATTGTCTATCTCAAGATAGAACATGATACGGCCTATATTCTTTTAAACATCGACCGTGATGGGTGGGCCGGAGTCAGTTTCAGTCGGGCCTATGCTCATCCCTTTGTTGAAAAAACGATCTTGCAGTTCAAAGGGATAAAGCGGGTCGTTTGGAATGAAGCGCCCGGAGAGGGAAGCATGACATCGTTTTGAAGCCCTTCGCGCGTAAAGCGCGCGGAATTCCGTTTTGCGGGCGGCTCAAGAATTGCTTATTTCGGGCCTGTGCGATTTGCTGTTAAAACTGCGGTTGTTGCTTTGCTATTACCGACGGCATTTGTGCCGAGTCCGGCGGCGGCGGATTCAACCACCAACGTGGTTGTGTGTTTCTCCACCACCAACGCCACGCCGCTGAACACCGGTTTCGCGGGATTCACCACCGAATTGCTCGGCACAGGCATTGAGTACAACGACACGAACATGCAACGATATGCGGCGATGCTTTCGCCGGGTTGGTTGCTCTTCCCCGCCGGGACGACCGGGGACGCTTTCAATTGGCAGACCGGCCTGACGGATACCAACTGGGTCAATACGATTGGCGCCAGAACGCCTGCAAATAATACTACATCCAACCTGTGCGCGGTGACGGTGCTGGCGCTTGAGGGCAAGGGTGGCGCTCGATTCACCAACTTCGCCGCCATGGCCCAAGATCTCGGCGGTTCCAAAATCATCGTTTGCGTCAATGGCTTCACTGACACCAATCCGGCGGATGCCGGGGCATTCGCCGCCTTTGCCCTGACCAACCACATTCCCGTTGCGGCGTGGGAATTATGCAATGAGCCTTACCTGTTTACCGGCGGCTCGAACCCGTTCTTCACCAACGGGGCGGACTACGCCGGCAAAATGCTGCCGTACCGCAACGCCATTAAAGCGGCCGATTCCAACGCCGTTGTGGCCGTTTTCTTCAGCGATCCCAGCCGTTCGAGCATGGCGTGGGACAAATCCCTCGCGGATTACGGCCGGACCAATTCCCAATATTGGGATGCGGTGGTTTACCATTATTATCCGCTTTTGCCGGCAACAAATGTGTCATTCGCCGACCTGATGGCCATGGATAACGGCATCCTTTACAGCAACAGTACGCTATACGTCAGTAACGTGCTGGTAACGAACAGCACTCCGGGTACGAAATTTCTGCTGACAGAATTTAATCCCTGCCTGGGCAACGGCAACGGCGGCCAAAACCCGCCGACCGGCACGCTTTACGGGGGCGTCTATGCGTCGGAAATGGTTATGCGCCTGTCCACCGTTCCACAAATGGAGTTCGCGGGAAGTTACCAGTTGGTTGATGACTCTGGCGTCGCCGCGACGAACGAGTTTTGGAATGCCGTGGACCACGCCGCCACGAACAATTTAATCACCAACACCGTGGGCCTGCCCTTCGGTTATTTTTTGAGCGCTCAAGGTTCGGCTGAGGCGGTCGCCTATTCGGCGCTAAACCGGTCCAGCGCAGTCTATGCCACCTCGGTCGGCACGAATTGTCCGCTCGTGCCCATGGACACCAATGGCGTTGGTTTCATGCCGGCGATTTACGCCCAGGCTTATCAGGGCGATAATGGGAAACGCTTTGTCCTGCTCACCAACAAGAGTACCAATTCCGTGCCGGTGCAAATCACGCAGGATGGTTTGGCGGTGACAAATCTATTTTCTGAAACGTCCGTAACCGGGAGCGATCCGGGCATCGTAAATTCCAATCCGGCAGTGAACAATGTCGTCATTCAGACCGCCACCGTGACAAATTCTGTGATGATTCCCGAATATAGCGTCGTGCGATTGGAATGGACGGTGTTTGCCGTGCCGCCTCCGTCGCTGACGATCACCGTTTCAAATGCGACTCAGGACTTGCAATGGACGGGCCTCACCAATGTGATCTATAACGTCCAATCGCTGGCCAACTTCATGGGAACCTGGACGACTGTTGGCCGCGTCGCCAATACCCGAAATAATTTCAACTTCACAAACTGGAACTCCGCGCCGCAACAACTTTATCGGCTTACGGTTCCGTAAGATCGCATCTATCGTTTCCGACATGGCAGGGACGGCCGGCTGGGCCGTCAACGCGCGTAAAGCGCGCGGAATCCCGTTTTGCGGGAAGAGGGTACGTCCGGCTAACTCATCGCGCCGCCGGACGCGGCGCTATTCTTCCTCTCCGTTCATTCGAATGGGACGCGCACACAGCGCATGCCCTGGATCCGCAGCACGATCCAGGCGGGCAATCCTTTTAGCTGGCGAAAAAGGCGGTTGATTTCACGCTGGATTTTGCTCAAGGCGCGCAATTTAACAGGCTTGCGGGCCGGTTCGACGGGCTTCGGATTTTTTGGCTGAATCATGCTTTCCATTTCTGGAAATATGAGGTCGTTACCTGTCGCGTTGAACTGGATGCACAGCGCCGGCACCATTTGATAAGGCCGCAATTCGACGAGGCCCTCGTCTTCGAACATCACACGGTCGATCGAACGGTCGGCTGAATGGGTTAAGTCCAGGATTTTCCGGGCGCCCCGCCGGCTGACCACGTAAGCCGCCGTGCCAAGATGAGCCGACCGCAGAGGTTTGGCGACGCGATTGAGACACCGCCTGCTTTTTGCGGAAAGACAAACTTTCTCACGGGTGGTTTCCAGCTTTATGAGGTCGGCATCCGCGGGAATCCAGGTCGTCCCGTTCATGAACTCCGGGAATTCCGGGCTGATCAATACATCGTCCTCCAGCACGCAGCAATAAGGGTCCGGCCCGGAAAGGAATTTCTCGCAAACCGTACGATGACTCATGAGGCAGGCGCGGTTATATCGGGACAACATTTCGGGAGAGGCCTGCCGCCCCGGCCGGTTAAATTCCGGACCCTCAAGGTTTTTGCCGTCGACAGCCGCAATCCGCTGGAAGTTCAACCCGTCCAGAAGTTTGACCATGCGGTTCCAGCGCATGGGATTTCGATCCAGATTAATGACGAAAATTTGCATTCGGTCCGGCCCGGCGTCGCGCCCAATCCTACCATGAAGACCGCGGGAAACTCAACCGAAAGAGGCGTATCCGGGTACCGTCGTTGATGCTGGCAGGCGCTGAAACCGGCGCCCGGTAAATGGTTGCGCAAATGGACAAAATGCGGGTACCCTCAATTCTTATATGGCAACGGAAACGGTCATTTTGAAGGAAGGGGATGAAGCGCCGGATTTTTCGGCGGTTGCGTCGGGCGGCATGAAAATGTCGCTCTCCGATTTCAAGGGCAAGAACGTCATTTTGTATTTTTATCCGAAGGACGATACGCCGGGCTGCACGAAGGAAGCGTGCGGATTCCGGGACAGCTTTGGGCAAATCAAAAAGCGCGGCGCCCTGGTTCTGGGAGTGAGCAAGGACACCGCGAAGTCGCACGACAAGTTTGCCGAAAAATTTGACCTGCCGTTTCCGCTGCTCTCAGACGAGGACCACAAAATCGCCGAGGCCTACGGGGTTTGGGGCGAAAAGAAATTCATGGGACGCACCTACACCGGCACGCATCGGGTCACCTTCCTGATCGGCGGCGATCGTCGCATCAAAAAGATCTGGCGCGACGTAAAACCGGACGTGCATGCGGAAGAAGTGCTCGCCGCGCTTTAGCGCGAAGCGTTCAAACCCCGAAGCGTGGAACCAATCGTGGTTTGCCTGCGTTTAGGCATCACGCAACACGGCAAGCGCATCGTTCAAAGCCTAAATAGCTTCCCCTTTTTCCTTTTTCCTTTTTAATTGTCCGATGCACTGGCTGGCGGCGCTTGACACGGCGCTCTTTCATTTCATCAACCGCTCATTGAGCAACCCGGTCTTCGACTGGCTCATGCCCATTTTAAGCGGCGCCGGCAGTGTGATGCACTGGTTTGTGCTGGCGATGGTCATTGCGTTTGTCACGGCGATGATCCTGGGCGGGGCGCGCGCGCGTCTTTGCGCGCTGATGATTTTGCTGGCCGGCGCGCTCGGGAACGGGCTGGTGGTCAATACCATAAAACACGCGGTGCATCGCCCTCGCCCGTGTATCGCGCTGCCGGACGTGGTGGAACGGCTCGGCTGCACGACTTCCGGCAGCATGCCTTCGGCGCACGCGGCCAACTGGTTTGCGGCCACGATGATTGTCTTTATTT
>DASYZW010000694.1:0-2861 GCA_035945915.1 Verrucomicrobiia bacterium
CGTTCGGTCCCGACACGCCTGAGGCCGCGCTGAACAACGCGCGCATCGAAACCCTGGCCAAAACGATCATGAGCGGAAATCCGAAGCTGGCGGAAGACCTGGCCAAACGCGGTTCCTGCGATTGCAGTTATGCGCTTTCAAATTCGCACCGGTTTCGCGTGAATATTTACCGGCAGAATGGAAATCATGCCATGGTGCTGCGCCGGCTCGCGTCCGCCATCCCCACGATGGACTCGCTCAAACTGGCGCCGGTGTTCCGGGAAATCATCAAGGAAAAGACGGGGCTGATTTTCGTGACTGGCGGCACCGGCAGCGGCAAAACGACGACGCTGGCTGCCATGCTTAACGAAATCAACCAGAGCATGCCGAACCATATTGTCACCCTGGAAGACCCGATCGAATTTCTTCACCCGCACATTAAGGCCACGTTTAGCCAGCGCGAAATGGGACGTGATTTTTACACGTTTCCCGACGGGGTCCGCGCCGCCTTGCGCCAGGCGCCCAAGGTCATCATGGTCGGCGAAATCCGCGACCGGGAAACGATGGAAATCGCGCTGACGGCCGGTGAGACCGGTCACGTGGTCTACAGTACGATGCATACGATCAGCGCCGGACAAACCATCAATCGTATCCTGGGTATTTTCACCAAAGACGAGGAGCAACAGGTTCGCGAACGCCTTGCCGGATGTTTGCGCTATATCGTGAGCCAACGCCTGGTTCCCCGGGTGGACGGCGGGCGATTGCTCGTGACCGAATTAATGGGAAGCAGCCTGCGAACCCGGGAAGCGATCCTGCTGGGCGAAACCGAAACCCGCCGGCTTTCGGACATCATCGAGGCCGGTACGACGTCCGGTTGGCACAGCTTTGAACAATCCCTGCTCAAGGCGTTCGAGTCCAATTACATTTCTGAAGAAACGGCGATCATGTATTGCGTCAACAAGCCCACGATGCGCCAGCGCATTGATGCGGCCAAGAAGTCGAGCAGCTCGCCGATGTTCGCGTCGTTGAAGATGAGAGAAGAGGAAAAGCCGGCGCCAAAGCCTCAACCCGCGCCGCCCGTTCCGTCGATGCCTTCAACGGGGGTCACACCGGGGGCGCCGGCCCCGTCCGCCGCACCACGGCCCGCGCCAACGCTGCCAGCCATTCCGACAATGCCATCAACTCCCCGGCCAACGAACGTTGGTTAGCGAGTCCAGCAGTCGGAAACCAAATTGCAAAACTTTCCGCGCGGTTTGCGCACTGACCTCCGTGGTGTCACTCGTGGCAGGCAAGGGTCCCTGCAAAAAAGCCCGGACGCATGGGCCGCTACTTTGTGATTTCAAGAATCGGCTTGCCTGTTCCTGCCGGATGCTCTAGTAGTCCCCAAACGCGGAGAACATCTTATGGCTAATTATACCATCATCGGCGGGGACGGAAAACAGTACGGCCCGATTACGGAAGGGGAGCTTCGCAAATGGATCGCCGAAGGACGATTGAACGTCCATTCGCTGGCCAAGGCGGAAAGCGATGCTGAATTTCGCCCACTCTCGACATTTCCCGAACTGGCTGACGCATTTGCTCCGCAAGCGCCGCCGCCCGGCATCGCGCCGATGCTTCCGACGGGCCTCGACGACCGCAAAGTGGCTTTGGACAAGGTCAGGGTGCCGGCGATTGGGCTGATGATTTCTTCGGTCCTCAGCTTTGTGATGTCGATTTGGGGGCTGGCCAGCATCCGTTCCATGGCGGCGCAAAAGCAAGAAGTGGACGCGATATTGTCACAGATGAACAATCCGCAGGCGCAACAATTTGCCGACACATTTATTAAGTTTTTTTCCGGGCCGTTTGGCGTGGCGAACTACATATTCCAACTCCTGATCGCCGTTTTGATTTTCACCGGCGCGCTGCAAATGCTGAAACTGCGGAAGTACGAATTCGCCTTTGCGGCGTCCATTTTGGCGGTCCTGCCTTGTATCACGCCGTGTTGCGGATGGATCCTGGGGCTGATCTTCGGATTCTGGGCGATGAGCGCGCTCGGGAAGGCCAAGCCGTATTTCACCTGATCGTCGAGGTCTGTCATGCCGAAGATGCCGTTGAACCGCGACCGCGCCCTGGCTTGCGTGACACTGAACATTTCCTTGCCGGGCTGGGGTACCTTGAAGGCGGGAAAGACCCTGACCGGCATCGGTGAATTGATTTTTTCGATCGGAGGTTTTCTCCTGCTCCTCTCGTGGATGATCACCTGGATGGGCCGAATCCTTCAGTCAGAAATGGACGAACAGATGTGGCCTGTGCCCAGTGCCTGGCTGTGGCGGGCCGGGGTGATTTGCATTGTGATTAGCTGGATTTGGACTGCCATAACCTGTTTCAGCCTGATGCGCGAAGCCAAAGCGTACGAACAAAGCCTGCCGCCCCGCCTTTCCGAGTTGCCTAAGCCTCCCAAGCTCTGATAGAGCTTGGACAGTCGAATCAACCCTACAACGATCGTATGTATAAAATCATTGGCGGTGACGGCCAGGAATACGGGCCGGTTACGGACGCTGACTTGCGCAAATGGATAGCCGAAGGCAGGCTCAACGCTCATTCTCTTGCCAAGTCAGAAAATGACGCCGGATTCCGGGCCCTCTCGACGTTTCCCGAATTCGCCGAGGCATTGGGGATTGCGGCCACGGCTTTTGGCGCGCCCGGGCAAGCTGCCCGGTCCGTGGATTGGCGCAACCGTGACTATGACCTGGACATCGGCGGCTGCATCAGTCGCGGATGGAATTTGTTAACCAATAATTTCGGAATCCTGGCCGGAAGCTGCGTGTTATGGTTTGTTTTGATTTTTGTCGTCGCCGTCGTTATCGGCTCGATAACCGGAATATTAATCAATACGGCGGTCC
>DASYZW010000695.1:0-7648 GCA_035945915.1 Verrucomicrobiia bacterium
GGGCTCCGAATAATCGAAGGTGATTACATCGGTCGAGCCTTCGTGCCCGAGAAATGTGTCATTCAACTTTGCCATCTCTTTCCCGCCGACAAGGACGATTCCCACTTCGGCTTGTTTAACCTTTGTTTTGGCGAGGATGGCAGCCGCGACTTTTTCGAGCCATGGCAAATCCAGTTTGCGGGCCCGCTGACGGTTCGAAACGACAATCTCAATCCGGGCTAAAGCCGATGAGTTTTGCGGGCCAAAGTTCATTTGGCGCCCCGGTGTTCCTCATAAGCGGTGATGATTCGCTGCACCAGGGGATGCCGCACCACGTCACGTTTTCCGAATTCGACAATCGCGACGCCTTCCACGCGGCGCAACGCGCGATGCGCCTCGACCAGCCCGGAATTCTTGTGCGGCGGCAAATCGATTTGGGTTTCATCGCCCGTAACCACGGCCTTTGATCCGATGCCCAACCGCGTGAGAAACATCAGCATTTGCTCCGTCGTCGCGTTTTGCGCTTCATCCAGGATGATGAAGGCATTATTCAGCGTGCGACCGCGCATATAGGCAAGCGGGGCGATTTCAATCGTGCCGCGTTCGGTATACTTTTGGATTTCCTCAGCCGGCAGCATGTCATGCAGGGCGTCGTGCAACGGCCGCAGATAAGGCGTGATTTTCTCGTAAAGGTCTCCCGGTAAAAATCCCAGCGCCTCGCCCGCTTCCACCGCCGGGCGGGTCAAAATGATTCGAGAGACCTTGCCGGCGTGCAATGCGGCCAGCGCCATGGCGACGGCCAGATAGGTTTTGCCGGTCCCGGCCGGTCCCACGCCCAGCGTCACGTCGTGCCCGCGAATGGCATCGAGATATTTTTTTTGACCGACCGTCTTTGCGGTGATGCCCGGCTTGCGCTCATGCGTTTGCACCCGGTCGCTCACCAGGTTCTTCAACGTCTCGGCTCCCTCGTGCTTGATCACGCCCAATGCGTGGGCGAATTCCCGATTTCGGACGGTCGAACCGGCCTTGACCAGATTTTCCAGTGAAACAAAGAGCTGTTTTGCCCGCTCGACGCCATCCGCGGGACCCTCCAGCCGGATCCAACCATCGCGCGCCGTCGCCTTGACGCCCAACTCCGCTTCCAGCGCCTGCAAATTACGCGGCTCGTGGTTAAACAACTGCTGCGCCGCGCGCGCATTTTCGAAATGTAATGTTTCTGTGGCCATGGGATAAATGTTCAGGAAAGCAGATTGTCGTACTCTGAAATCAAATGGTCCTTGCTACAACCTGTTTAACGCGCTGATGACGGCCCGGACGGACGCCAATTCGATGTTCGTATCGACCCCTGCCCCCCACCGGGACCGGCCATCCGCCGTTTTGATTTGGATATAGGCAATGGCTGCCGCTTCCTCACCCGAAGCCAGGGCGTGCTCGCTGTAGCTGGAAATTTCAAATCGCGTTCCCGCAGTTCCCAGGCCATGAACAAGCGCCGCCAGCGGGCCGTTGCCCTGGCCGGAAATCTCAACCGGCTTTCCGGCATTCGTCACGGTCGCGCGACATTTGACCACCCCGTTTTGACTTTCGGTCGAAAACGATTTCAACTGCCAGGGCGAGTCCCGTTCGACGTACTCGCGCCAGAACATCTGCTTCAATTCCGTGCCTGAGACTTCGCGGCCCAGCCGGTCCACTTCGTCATTGGCAATGGGCCCAAACTCGCGCTGCATGTCCTTCGGCAATTCAATGCCGAATTCGCTTTCGAGCAGATAGGCGACACCGCCCTTGCCGCTTTGGGAGTTGACCCGGATCACTTCGCGATACTCGCGGCCGATGTCCGCGGGATCAATGGTGAGATATGGGACATCCCAATAGGACTGCTCCTGTTGTTTCCACTCATTCAACCCTTTGCGAATGGCGTCCTGATGCGACCCGCTGAAGGCCGTAAATACCAATTCCCCGGCGTAAGGCTGGCGCGCCGGCACCGTCATGCCGGTGCAGCGTTCATACACATCAACGATGGAATTCAAATTTGAAAAATCCAGGCCCGGATCGATGCCATGCATGTAGAGATTGAGCGCCACCGTCACAATGTCCAAATTCCCGGTGCGCTCGCCGTTGCCGAACAGGGTTCCCTCGACGCGCTCGGCGCCCGCGAGCAATCCCAATTCCGTGGCCGCCACGCCCGTGCAGCGGTCATTATGCGTATGCAGGCTGACAATGATCGAATCCCTCTTTTTTATATTACGGCACATCCACTCGATCTGGTCGGCATAGACATTCGGCATGGCCACTTCCACGGTGTCCGGAAGGTTCAGAATCATCTTCCGTTCCGGCGTGGGCTGCCAGACATCAATCACGGCTTCCGAAATTTCCCTGGCAAACTCCACTTCCGTACCTGAAAAGCTTTCAGGGGAATACTGGAGCATCACCTCGGCACCCGCCAGGCGTCCCAACCGCTCTTTGATCCACGTCGCGCCTCGCACGGCCACTTGAATGATTTCTTCTTTCGATTTCCCGAAGACGACGCGCCGTTGCGCCGGCGAGGTCGAATTGTACAAGTGAATAATCGCCTTCTTCGCGCCGATCAACGATTCCACGGTGCGTTCAATCAAGTCTTCACGCGCCTGCACGAGGCACTGGAGCCAGACATCCTGCGGGACGCGGTTCTCCTCGATCAGCCGCCGGTTAAACGTAAACTCCGTATTTGAGGCCGATGGAAAACCCACTTCAATCTCTTTGAAGCCGATTTTTACGAGCGTCTGAAACATCTCCAGTTTTTGGGACACGTTCATCGGGACGGCGAGCGCCTGGTTGCCGTCCCGCAAGTCCACGCTGCACCAAATGGGCGCGCGAGTGAAAACGCGCCCGGGCCATTGGCGGTCAGCCAACGGCACCGGCGGAAACGGGCGATATTTTTTTGACGGATCTTTTAACATGTTTCTTTCAGTTATGGCGACGGCGTTTTCGAAAAGAAAAACCCCATCGCCGGGTTTGGCGATGGGGTTTGATAAAACGTTGAAGGCAAATCAGAACCCGACCGCCATGCGACACAGCAGCAGCAGATCCAGATTTAAGTTGCGATTCACGGTCAAAACGTACCAAAGGCAGCAGGGAAGTCAAACGAAAAACGGTCCAATTCAAGCGCCGGCCGACCCGGCAACTCTATTTCCAATTTTCCAGATAGTCAACAATGCCGCAAAGCCACACAGCAAGAGGATACTCACTGCCACGCCCGCGCTATTGGCAGATTGCGGCAGGAATTGGAGCGACAACGCCCCGATGGCCGGGCCCACGCAATTGCCCATGCCGATGGCCGCTTCGTGGATGCCTCCGTGCTCGCCTCTGGTGTCACCGGCGTCCATCGAGTAAAACAGCGACGAATAATACATCAGTCCAATGGCAGCACCCAAAAAGATTTGCGCGGTTATGAGGACGACCAGGTTGGGCGCCATAAAAACCGCCGCAAATGAAACGATCAGAGCGATGAAGGACACGGCCAGCCAATGAAACCGGTAATGCCAGCCGGGCCATTGCCAAAGCGCGATGAACGCCCCGACGCGGACGAAATACCACAGCGTGCAGGCAAAGCCGGCGGCCATGGGCGAGAGATGAAATTTTGCGGCAATGCCCGGAATGACCGCAATGAGGGTTTGGATGGCAATATAGGCGAATGGATTGGCCAGCCAGGCCATTCGCAGGAAAACTTTGGCGCGTGGCGACGCGGGCTGATGCGGTTTGGGCGGCTCCGGCCCGGAACTTTTCAGCGCCTCACGCGCCATCGCAGCGGAATGACCCTGCAACCAAATCGCCAGCCCGAACATTCCAAGCACGATCATGAGCGGAAGGGCAAAAATGACGCGATACCCAAAAACTTTAATCAGGCTTCCTCCGGTGAAATATGCCAGCGCGGCCGTCAAGGCCCACACGACATTGTAAATCCCGACCATACGCGGCAATTGCTCCGCCGTCTCGCCGTCGCTTACAAACGCCTCCAGTGTCGGCCAAATAAAGCACATACCTAACGTCACGACAATAGCGACGGCGATTTGGGACCACGCACATAGCCACCATGAATTCAATGCCAGGCCAGCCGCCAATGCCACGGCCATAATAACGTATCCCGTTTTTAGAGCGCTAAAATACCCGCGCCGCTGCGCAAATTTTCCTGTCTGCCAGGCGGAAAAGGTGTAGAACAGACCCAGTGAAGCGGCGAGCGCCAAATTACGCTTGTTGCCGAAACCAAATTCGTCGCGCATCCAGAAATAGAGATAATTAAAATAAAAAACGGTGCCGAAGGAATTCAACCCTTCGAGCGCAAATACGGAGAATTTGATTTTTTGGCGCGGGGTCATCGCAATGCCGAAACCTCTTCGATGGCTTTGCAGCAATACCACTTCACCGCATCAGGCATCAGAGGAGACAGTCTGTCCAATTCGGCGGCGGAACACCAGCGAATGTCATGATGTTCGGCGATTGCGCACGTCACGTCCGCGGAATTTTTGGGCCGGGCCCAATAGATCATTCCGATGTGTTCGTGCGTTTCATGAATGCGATGAATATCGAGAAACCGGGGCGCGATGAGGGCGCGAGTGCCGGGCGATGTGGTGGGAGGGCGCTCGCCGAGCAACTCGACGTCCAGCCCGCTTTCCTCCTTTGTCTCCCGGAGGGCCGCCTGTTCCGGATCTTCGTCCAATTCGATATGGCCGCCCAAAGGCAGCCATTTGTCCAATTTACGATGGTGAATAACCAGGACGCGGTCCTGATGGACGACAAAAATTGCGACCGTGAAATCTATTTTTTCGTGAATGTGAGCCATTTGAAATTGGATTGACGAATTCATGACCGAAGCGCGAAGCAGCCGCGATGGATCAGCCAATCGATAAATCTTCTAATCCTTGCTAATAGTCATAGAGCCCTTCGTCCCGGGAGTAACCGCCCCCTCCTGCCCCGGCCCCGTCCATCATTTCGCCGAAAACATCCCCCATATCCTCTTCAATTTTCTCCGGATCTTCGCCCGCCTCAAGGCGTTTGATTGCCGATTCGAATTCTTTAGGCATCGTTCCGGGGGGCATCAGGTCTTTCATTTTGCGCATCATGTGGGCCATGTGACGCGGATTGTTTTCGTCCAGGTGCTCCATTTCTTTTTCCATTTCCATCATGGCCCGCGCCATCCGGGGATCATCGAAGTCCGGTCCTTCCGGCCCGCTTTCCGGCGAGCCGCCTTCCTTTAAATTCCGGGACATGGCGAAACGGCTTAATTGCTTTTCCATTTTTTTATTACCGCATTTCGGGCAGGCCGGCAGGCCCCCGGGGTTGACCCGTTTTGACAGGAAGTTGAAAATTTTTCGGCATTTTGGACAGGCAAATTCATAAATTGGCATGCCTTAATTATAGCGGGTCGCTCGAAATTTTTAAATTTTAATTGGACGCTCCGGTTTTCCAAGGAATCAAAACCCAACCCCAATTCCTCTTGCCAATATCCGACGTTACGTTAAACTGTCCGTTCATCTTTTTATGCATTGGAATCTCATTTTAGCGGATACCGCTGCCGCGCCGGCGCAAGCAGCTCCTGCGGCGTCTTCCGCCGCGCCCGCCCAGGCAACAACGAGCACGCAGGCCGCTCCATCGGGCCAATCGGCCCCGCAGGCTTCTCCCTTTGCCGGCAATTATATGATCCTGTTGGTGCTGCTCGTGGTCATCATGTATTTCATGACGATTCGTCCCCAGCAGCAACGGGCCAAACAGATGGCCAAGCTCGTTTCGAGCCTTAAATCCGGCGACAAAGTCATCACTTCCAGCGGCATCGTGGGCATAGTCATCACCGTAAAAGACAAAACAGTTTCGCTTCGCTCGGCTGACGCGAAAATGGAAGTAACCAAATCATCCATTACAGAGATAGTCCAAAGCGACGATACCCAGACCTCCCCATGAATAAAAACGACCGTTGGAAGTTTATCGGTGTTATCCTGATTGTTGCCTGGGCCCTCTATCAAATTTATCCGCCCACGTCGCAGGACCTGGTCCAGCAATTCTCGTCCCGGGCCGAAGATACCGACGCCAGGTTTACAAATATCGTGCAGAGCGCTGAAGCGTTGCAAAAGGCCAATACAAACGCCACCGGTTTTGCGGTTTTGAGCGAGGCGATCGGAACAAATGACATTCAAGGCTATTTTCCATTTATCAATGCCCGCGGGGCGACACATCCGACGACGGCGGTATTGAATCAACTTCAACGGGATGCATCCGGCAAAATCAAGCTTGGGTTGGATTTGCAGGGCGGCACGTCCTATCTGGTGCAGATGGATACGAACTTTCTGGAGTCAGTTGGGGGAACGACGAACGGGGTAAACCGGTCCGCCTTTATCAGCGGCGCGCTTTCCCAGGCGGTTGAGGTGCTACGAAAGCGCGTCGACGCCCTGGGCGTGGCAGAACCGGTCATCCAACCCGTCGGCGAAAACCAGATTCTAATTCAAATGCCGGGACTGGCTGAGTCAGTAAAGGAGGAGGCGCGGGAAAACATTCAGAAGGCCGCTTATCTTGAGTTTCGAATGGTCCATGACGACACCGCGGCAATCCTCCAGAACCATGAGCCCATCCCCCCGGGATATCAAATTTTGAAAGCTCCTTTGGAACCTGGACAGACGACCCCGCAACCCTACGTGGTAAGCAAAAAGCCCGTGGGCGGATTGGCCGGCGATTTCGTAACCAAAGCCTGGGTCAGTTATGGCAATCTTGGCGACCCGCAAATTAATTTCTCACTAACCGCCCAAGGCGCAAAGGAATTTGCCGCCGTGACGACGCAATACTCGCCGGACCCGCAGACCGGCCAAAAACATCTCATGGCGATCGTGTTGGATGGCGAATTGGCATCCGCTCCGCCTTACATCAGCGGACCGATCGTAGACGGTGAATGCCAGATTACCGGCCATTTCACCGAGGAGGAAGCCCAAGGCGTGGCGAGCATCCTGGAAAATCCCCTGCGCGCGCCGCTCACGATCATTTCGGCCTCGGACGTCGCCCCAACGCTCGGCTCCGACTCGATTCATAGCGGCATGTGGGCGTCGATCTGGGCAGTCATCGGTGTCGCCGCGTTCATGTTGGTCTACTACCGGCTTGCTGGTATGACGGCCAATATTGCGTTGATAACCAATATCATCATTTTGTTGGGCGTCATGTGCAGCCTGGGCACCACCCTCACGCTACCCGGCATCGCGGGCATCGTCCTGACCATCGGGATGGCTGTGGACGCGAACGTGCTGATCTATGAGCGTCTTCGCGAGGAATTGGAAAAGGGCAAATCGCTTCGCGGCGCGATCGCCGCCGGTTACGGCCGCGCCTTTGCGACAATTTTCGACTCGCACGTCACCACGCTCATCTCGTCCATCATCCTGATTTTCTTTGGCACGGGAGAAATCAAAGGCTTCGGCGTAACACTCACAATCGGTGTGGCCGCAAGTTTATTCACGGCCCTGGTCGTCACCCGGATTATTTTTAATTTCATCCTGGATCGGAATTGGATCCAGACTGTGAAGATGGCGCATATCATCCGGACGGTGAATCTCAATTTCATGAAAGTCGCCTGGCCGCTTTTCATTGCGACCTGGGTGTTCGCAGCGGCATCGGTCGTGGTCGGCGGGGCGACCCGCGGCGAAAAGTTATTTGGCGTGGACTT
>DASYZW010000696.1:0-3043 GCA_035945915.1 Verrucomicrobiia bacterium
GATTTGGAGTTGGGAATTTGTGACAGCGTTCGTGAAAACAAGGCTGATGGGAATATTTTGTCCGCCCGCAGTGGCGTAAATGTCAAAGTTGGTCAGGACCTGCTTTCCCTGAATGAATACGTTGAACTCGCGTTTGCCGGCGCCGTTCCAATACGTTTCTGCCTCGAGTAAGGTGATTTGATACATGCCTTCGGGACCGTCGAACTCGTAATAAAAGCCGCTGCCCGATGTGCTGTAACGCTCCCGCTGGTAAAGCGATTGCGCGCCGGCACAAATGCCGATGATGGTATTGGCGACAACGCCGGTAGTGCCGCCTGAATATCCGAACAAACCGAAACTATAAGGTGTGTCCTTCAGCCAGATCTTGCCCGAACAATCAGTGACATTCACGGGATTACCGCCGCTGACGCGTTGGAGATAACCGCCCGGCACGTTGAAAAACCACGCGTTGACGATGTTGGTCGCGGACACATTTCCACTTGTATCCGTCGCGCGGGCTGAAATCTGATGCGGTCCGTTCAGAAAATTCGAGCTATTAAGGCCGATGCTCCATGAGGTCGTGCCGCTCGCTGTCTGCCAGGGATCATCGTCCAGCTGAACTTCAACTTTGGCCACGGCAACATTATCTGTCGCAATCCCGGAAATGATCAAATTCCCGGCGATGGTTTCGCTGTTCGAGGGTGATTGGAGGTTGATGAATGGTGGCGTCACGTCGTGGACCGTCGTCGCGGCAGTGGAGAATTTTAATTCGTAAGGCGCGAATAGCGCATTACCGGAGACGGCGTCCACAGCGGTATTGGTGAGGCGAACGACGTAATTGGTCAATCCCGCCAGGCCCGCGCCGCCGGGGATAAAGGTCATCGCGTCGTTTCCTGGCGACCAACTGAACGTGCCGCTCACGGCGGGGCTGATGGAAAATGCGCTTTGAACGCTATTTGTATCCATCGGTTCGCTGAACTGAAGCACGACTGGCGACCAGGTGGGCGTGTTGGTAGTCCAGTGAAGCGGTGAATTGCTAACGACGACAGGATCCAGAGGTTGCCACTGCGATTGTGCGATAAAAACCTTCGCGGTCGTGGCGGGCACGGTTATGGGCGGCGTTTGCGAGCCAGAGTTGAGGGTATAGGT
The DNA here is from genome assembly GCA_035945915.1 of Verrucomicrobiia bacterium. Classification (GTDB taxonomy): domain Bacteria; phylum Verrucomicrobiota; class Verrucomicrobiia; order Limisphaerales; family UBA11358; genus UBA11358. The sequence goes on from DASYZW010000696.1 coordinate 1,129, forward strand.
TTCGTTTGTATTCAGCAAATTCAGCAGGACGGTTCCCCCCGGATAAGCCAGTGTGGTTGCCGGCAGCGTCTGGCTCGAGCCGGCTGTATTGAAAACGACAAAGACCTCCTGGGTGTTGAGGATCCGGGAATAGGCAAACAATCCCGGGCCGGTGGAGTTGCTCGCGCGATTCAAATAGGAGCCCAGCGTGAGGGCGGGATATAATCGGCGAAAATTATTCAATTGGGCGACCCACAAAAAGAGGGGATGGGTCATGTTAAAGTTATCCGCACCGGGCGAACTAAGCTGCAACACGGTGCCGGATGGCCCGTCTTTGAATCGACCGGCAAACATGTCTTCACGGTCATTCGGGTCTGTGGTTCCATCAAATCCTTGTTCGGTGCCATAGTAAAGGCATGGTATTCCGCGCGAGGTGTAAAGGAACGCCAGCGCCACTTCCAGGCGATTGGTGTTGTTATTTGACTCGCTCGTGCTCAGGAACCGCGGATTATCGTGATTATCCAGAAAGGTAACCAATTGCATTCGCGACGCGGGATCGTAAATGCTGTCCACGGAATTATAATGATTTTGGATCAGGGACGTGGCGCCGCTGGCGCTGGCGAACACGCTTTGAATAGCATTGTCGTAAAGCGGATAATCGACAACCGCATCGAATTCAAACGGCCCGCCGTCCGCCGTCCCGGTATAAGGCGCCACAACACTTTCCGAGCCATTATCCGCTTCGGCGAACATGAAAAAATTGGTATTTCCATTGGCTGCCGCGAAGGTATGAATGGCCGGACAAAAAGTCTGCCAGCAACCCATATCCACTTCGAGCGCCGTGTCGACGCGGTACCCGTCAAAGCCAATTTGCTGAATCCAATATTCATAAATCGCCGCCATGTTCGAACGAACGTACGGTGATTCGGTCCTGAAATCATTCAAGCCATCCAGCCAGCCCAGGACAACCTGGTTGTTGTCGTTAAAATTCTGAATATCGCCGTAATTATGAAACAAATTGGTGAGAGACGGATTGGCCACAGTCAGGTTAAACGGAGCGGGATAGGTTTTATTAGCGTTTACATAACTCAGGGTATAGCCGCCCGGGTAATTGAACGCAGTTCCGCTGCTGCTGACAAGGTCGCCTCCATGGTTCACAACAATGTCATCGATCACGAGCAGTCCGCGCGCATGGGCGGCCTGGACCATATGCTGCAAGTTGGAGATTGAACCCCAATGCGGCGCCACCTCGTAGAAATTCCAACCGGAGTAGCCGTGGAATTGTCCTTCCGTGTTCAGGACGATGGGCGAAATCCAGATGGCTGTCGCGCCCAGCGATTTGATGTAATCGAGTTTTTGCTCGATGCCCTCGAAATCTCCGCCATGGACGGATGACCCGCCGTTACCGGATGGGGCATAAGTACCTTCGGCATTGTCGTTGTTTGTGTCTCCATCGTAAAACCGGTCAGTGATGATCTGGTAGATGTTTTGTGCCTGCCAGAATTTATTGGGAATCGATTGAGCCGCGGTTGGCATCGACCAATTAAAATATGTTGCAACGATAACAAAGACACCGAGGGCGCGGCGGGCACGATGCGCCTGATTCAAGGGAAAGTGGCATGTTTTCATTTCAGGCGAGTTGAGGCAAAGCCCGAACGAGTGATTTGTTTATAATATGCGTCTACTGAGAATAGCCCGGAATGGGCCCGCGTGATACCGCATGGATATGCCGAAAGGCCTCCGGAAGGCTTGCTAATCGTTGGACGCCCGAGGCGGGTAACGCCGGCGGGAGTCAATTTCAGTAGGCAGCCCGGAGGGAAAGGAATTCCTCGGTCAGCGGGTCCAGTAACTGCGCCGCGTCCGAATTGGCAAGGACGACCGCGGCGAAGAGCCAGCCATCAGCACGAATTGCGGAGCGAATTTTTCCGTTTGTGAA
>DASYZW010000697.1:0-9575 GCA_035945915.1 Verrucomicrobiia bacterium
CCCATCGAAACCCACACGTCCGTGTATAGCAGGTCCGCGCCGGTCGCCGCTTTTTCGAGATTGTCGGTGCAGGTGATTTTGCCGCCGGCGCGCTTCACAATTTGGGCGGGTGGCTGGAATTTTTTCGGGGCGGCGATGCGCAATTCGAAATTCAGTTTCGCCGCGGCAAAAATCCATGAAATTGGAACATTGCAGGCGCCGTCGCCAACAAAGGTGACCACCTTGCCCGCAATGGGCCCGCGCAATTCCTTGAAGGTAAAAATATCCGCCAATATCTGGCACGGATGCTCGTCATCAGTGAGGGCATTCACCGTCGGTATTTTCGAATATTCCGCGAATTCCTCGACATCGCTTTGCGCAAACGTCCGGATAATCGCGCCGTGGACCATGCGGCCCAGGACACGGGCGGTGTCTTTGATGGGTTCACCCCGGCCGAGCTGGATGTCGTTTGAGTTCAGGAAGAACGCATTGCCGCCCAACTCGCGAACGCCCACTTCAAATGAAACTCGTGTCCGGGTCGACGATTTCGAAAACATGAGCGCCCAGGATTGCCCGGCCAGCGGTTTGCGGTCGACCCGCGCCCGTTCGCGTTTGAACACCGCGGCGTCGCGCAGAATCTTTTCCATGTCCGCCACCGGCAGTTTTTCCAATGACAATAAGTGTTTCATTTTGGGTTTGGGAACGGTCCAACTCAAATACGGTTTATAACTCATCCGGCACGGGCCGTCACTCCTTTTTCTTCCCGGCGTCCGCGGCGCGCCACAGGTACCATGAAGCCGTGGTGCGGAACGGACGCCAGATTTCCCCATGCGCCAGCAGTTCTTTCGGCGCCGGAAGCGCCCGCTTTTTGTAGGCGTGGCGGAACCCGGACCGCACGCCGAAATCATGCGCGGGCAGGACATCGTGCCGCCCGAGCTGGAAGATGAGCAACATTTCCACTGTCCACTGTCCCACCCCGCGAACCTGCGTGAGCCGAAGGATGATTTCATCGTCGGACAATTTGATGATCTCGCGCGGACCGGGCACGACCCCGGCTAATGTCTTTTCCGCGATGTCGCGGATCGCTTTGATCTTCGCGAATGAAAATCCGCAGGCGCGAATCTCCTGGTCCGTAACGCCCGCCAGGTCCTCCGGGCGCGGGAATCGACGGCCTGGAAATAATTTTTTAAACCGGCCGAGGATGGTGTTGGCCGCGGCCCCGTGCAATTGCTGGTGCGCGACGGCCTGGACGAGCGATTGGAATGGCGTCCGCCGCGTTTCCGGCGTCAGGCCGCACAGCCCATGTTCCCGAATCAACAGCTCCATGACCGGGTCGCGCGAGGACAAATGTTTGTGCGCTTCCGGCGTCATCAGGCCAGCGACTTCACGACTTCTTCAATCTTCGAGATTCCTTCTCCCGCTTCCTGCGGTTTCAGGTTCAGGGGCGGCAGGAGGCGAAGCACCTGGGTTCCGGCTGGAACCAACATGACCCCGGCGGCGTGCATCCGGTTGGTGAATTGGACCGCGGCGGTTCTGTCGCTCGAGGCAAATGCCGGAATTTTTTCTTTGTCCACCAGTTCAAGGCCGATCATCATGCCCAGCCCGCGCGCCGTTTTGATGACCGTTGGATAAACTTCCGCGAGCCGTTTCAATTCGGCAAGCATCCAATCTCCCAGTTTGCGCGCCTGTGCGTCCAGTTTTTCGCGTTCAATAACTTCAAAAATCTTTAACGCCACGGCGCACGCCATCGGCGAACCGCCGCAGGTCGTCCCATGCGCGCCCGGGCCGAGGACGTCCGCGTAGGGTGTGCGCACCCAAAACGCGCTCATCGGAAATCCGCCGCCAAGCGATTTCGCCATCGAAATGCCGTCCGGCAAAAACTGTTCGCCTCCGGGCGTGTTTTCCAGGATGCGTTGAAAACTTTGGTATCTGCCGGTGCGAAAATGGCCGCATTGCACGGCGTCCATGAACAGTAAGAGCCTCTTTTCGTCGCACAGCGCGCGCAGGCCGAGCAGGTAAGCCGAGGTGGCCGGCGTTACCCCGCCCTCGCCCTGCACGCCTTCGATCATGATCGCGACCGTCGCCGGGGAAATCGCCCCGCGCGCGGCTTCCAGGTCGTTGAACGGAATGTTCCGGAAACCGGGCGTCATCGGGTCGAACCCCTTTTTCACTTTTTCCTGGCCCGTGGCGGCGATCCCCGCAAGAGTGCGGCCGTGAAATGAATTCGTCGCCGTCAAAATTTCGAACCGCCCCTCGTCGTGTCCAAATTTCCGGGCGAGTTTGAACAACCCCTCGTTTGCTTCCACGCCGCTGTTGCCGAAGAATACTTTGCCTTCGCCAATGCGTTTGACAATTTCGGCGGCGAGCCGTCCCTGCGGTTCGATGTAATAAAGATTGCACGTGTGAACCAGCTTTCGTGATTGCTCGATGAGCGTTTCGGTGATGGCCGGGTGCGCGTGCCCCAGGCAGTTGACCGCGATTCCGCCGCCCAGGTCCAAATAGCGCCGGCCGGACACGTCGAAAACATAGCTGCCCGCCCCATGGCTCAGCGCCAAATCATAGCGCGCATAAGTGGGGAGCACGTTCTTATGAAACAAATCCCGGATGGATTCGAACTCGTTTTGCACAATGGCCGAAGGCGTTGAGACAATTTCTTTCACAATTTGAAACCGATGAAAATGCACGAAAGCTCCAGAGTTTCAAGCGCTCAGTTTGGTGGCGCCCGGTGTATTCCGTTTCGAATGCCCGGCCTGTCCCTGCTTGCTCAGGCGCGCGACTCGGCAGACCTTGAGCCCTGTTTTCGCCAGAGGAGCCAGAGCGCAAAACCCGTGGTCACGCCGCCCAGGTGCGCGAGCGATGATACGCTGCTGAATCCATACATTTGCTTTAACGCCCCCAAAAGCTGCAACAGGAACCAAAGAACGAAGGCGCCCCACGCGGGGATCTGCACCCAGCCGGCGTTGCGCCAAAACCAAAAAAAGAAACCCAGCCGCGCCCGCGGAAACTGGCATGCGAAAAAAATGAGCACGCCGGAAATGCCGCCACTGGCGCCAATGCACGGAATGTCAGAACGCGGATCACCCAAAATGTGGAATACGTGCCCCACAATCGTGGCGGAAAAAACCAGGACCAGAAATCGCCACCATCCGATAAAATCCTCCACTTCGCCCGCAAATAACAAAAAGAAATAGAGATTGCCCAATAAGTGCGCAAACCCGGCGTGCAAAAAGAATGAAGTGAACAACGTGGCCCCGCCGTAACGCAATGCTTCATCCGGAATCATCCCGAACTGATTCACCATGTCCTCCAAATCAAAAAAGGCGCACACGCTCACGATAAAAATGACGGCGGATAAAATCCATGTCGTCCAGGGACGGCCAGACATGTCCGCATCGTAATATTTCACCGGGAGTCCCAGGGGAACCCATTTCCAGACTTCATCCGGGGGATCCGCCGTGTAACCTTCCCCTAACGCCCATTGCTGTTGCATCTTCCATTTCGCTTCAGCTTCCGCCGCGGTCAGGAGCACGGCGTCCGGCGAATCAATCATGCCTTCCGGCAGAACTTCAAATTTTCCCGCGTCAAACCAAACCGTAACGCATGGTTTGCACGATTCCAATGTGACGGGCGGATCCGAAACCTCAAATGACTTCATCGGCGACAGGCAGAACGGGCATGCCCGCCACGATGCCTGCGTGGCCGTGCTCATTTTTCGCACCAGTCCCGAGGCAAATCGGTCTCCCGTCATCCGCCGAATTTGCGGCATCGTCACCGCGCGGCCGTTGCACTGGCTGCAATAGTAATAGAGGCCCTCCCGTTGCCGGACGGATTGCAGCCCGATCTTGCAAGTTGGGCAAGTGGCCATCGTAAGTGCCATTTACGATTTACGATTTTCGAACCTGGAGCGCAACTGTAAAGCGTGTGGCGCCGGCCGTAGCGACGCGTTCGTGCCCGCCGCCGCGGTTCGTTGTAAAACCGCGCAAGATCGCCTGGCCGGAACCGTATAGGTTGATGAGGGAAGCGTAGCAGAAACGCTCGAAACAGCCGGTTTCAGGCGGTTATTTGGACGCTTACCTGATGAGAGATTTTGCAATGAACAAAAAAGCTGCTATTATGAACTGGAGAGGCAGATAAAGTGTCAGTTACGATGACGCAGACTACATTGAAAGAATCGGATGAAAACAATACTTAATCTACTTTTTATCGTTGGGATCGCCGCATCTGCGACGCAGGCGCGAGCGCAGGATGAAGTCCCGCCGCCAATGCCCGCGGTCCCGACATTCACGGACGCCCAATTGCAACAATTACTGGGGCCCATTGCGCTTTATCCCGATTCACTGATCGCAATCATGTTGCCCGCCGCCACCCTGCCCACGGAAATTGTTTTGGCGGACCGCTATGTCGCGGGCGGCGGCGATCCCAATCAAGTCGACCAGCAACCCTGGGACCCGAGCGTCCAGGCGCTTGCGCATTATCCCGAAGTGCTGAAATGGATGGACGATAACCTGAACTGGACCACCCAACTGGGCGAAGCCTTTCAAAACCAGCAACAGGATGTCATGAACGCCGTCCAGGAATTGCGTACTGATGCCTACAACCTCGGCAACCTTCAATCCACGCCTCAACAGCAGGTTGTTAATGACAATGGCTATATTGAAATTCTTCCAGCCAACCAGAATAACGTTTACATCCCGCAATATCAGCCCGCTCAGGTTTACTACGATCAGCCGACTGGCGGACCCTTCGTAACCTTTGGCGTGGGCTTTGTTGTTGGTCCTTGGCTATGCGGCGATTTCGATTGGCGCCATCATCATATGATTTTTTGGGATAGAGATCATCCCCGCCCCGGGGATTGGTGGCATGACCGGCCGGACGAGCGAGCGCGTTACATCGACAGCGGCCACGCCAGGGTTTGGAATCCCGGAGACCGCCCCGGATACACCCCGGCCTATCACGGCGATCGCGGTTACAATAACAATCTTCCCTGGACAACTCCGGCGGCAAATTGGCAATCGCAGCCCCGACATCCTCAGCAGCAGCGCGTCGAGCCACAGCATCTCGAGCCGCAGCATCTGGAAAACACCCAGCCTCCGCCCAATGCATTTATCGGGATCCAGAATGCTCATGCTACCCGGGACTTCAGCAATCGTGGCGAGCACAGCATGCAGACAATGCCCCAATTTCGTGACCTGGGCGGTTTCCACGGCGGCAACCCTCCGCCTTCAGGCCAATTTCATGGCGGTCATGGCGGCCCTCCGCCGTCAGGCCCTCCGCCGTCAGGTGGTTTCCATGGCGGCGCTTCGGCGCCATCGGGCGGATTTCGCGGCGGCTCTCCCACGGGTGGCGGCAATGGCGGCAACGGCGGCAGGCATTAATTCTAAATAAAACCTATGACTTTGAACCTGTGCAGGGAATTGAAACGTTTCGGCGTCGTGGCATTGGCCTTACCGGGCCTTATGCTCTCGCACTCTGTCCTGGCGCAATCACTTCACTCATCCGGGCAGGAAAGTTTTAACTCGCCTGACGAAGCAGTGAATGCCCTGGTGACAGCCGCCCAAAACCATGAACGCGAAGAATTGCACGCCATTTTTGGTCCTGAAGGCCGCCAGTTGGTCTCGCCGGACGTCGTCCAGGCCGCTGAATCCTATAATTTGTTTTTGCAACGGCTCACCCAGAACGTCGAATTGGTCACTAACTCGGATGACAATATTTCCCTCCTTATCGGCAATGACTATTGGCCGTTCCCGATTCCCCTTATTAAGCATGACGGCCAATGGCTGTTCGACACAGAGGCTGGGAAACAGGAAATCCTGGCCCGTCGCATCGGCATGAACGAACTCGGCGCGATCGACGTCTGCCATGCTTGCGTTCAGGCCCAGCGCGATTACGCCAGCCAGGACCGTGTGGGCAATGGCATCCTTGCCTATGCCCAACACATTCATAGCGACCCTGGCACACACGACGGCCTTTATTGGCCCGTAAAAGAGGGAGACCCTTTAAGCCCGTTGGGACCGCTCATCGCCTCCGCGCACGTTGAAGGTTATCATCACACCGCTCAAATGTTGAATGAGCAAGCCGCTCCCTATCACGGTTACTATTTCAAAGTCCTGACACGCCAGGGCCGGCACGCGGCCGGGGGAAAATACGATTACGTGATCAATGGAAATATGATCGCCGGGTTCGCGCTCGTCGCGTGGCCTGCCCAATGGGCCAACACCGGCGTCATGACCTTTATCGTCAATCAACAGGGCAAAGTCTATGAATGTGACCTCGGCCCAAAAACCGGCAAAATCGCCGCGGGCATGAAGGAGTTCGATCCCGACAACCGCTGGAAAGCCGTCGGCAATTGATGGATCGCGGCTAACGATTGCCTCGGCTGTGTGGATGGAAAAAAATCATCCTTTCGACCGAATGGTTTTGAAGCAATGTGTGCGGTGACACCGCGCGTACACTCTATTTCATTTCTCAGCCTCAGGTACAAGCCTTCTGATAGACGCGATGCGGCCCTCTCTTTCCGGTGCATGTTTCTCAAAGATGTTGTCAAAGCGCCGTTTTCCGTCTATTCGTACATAACAAAACAAAATATGCAAAAATTCCTGCGCTTACTCCTTTTGGCCGTGACTCTTTACAGCCTTGGTGCCATCTCTGCGGCGGCAGATGCTCCGGATAATTCCGCGGCCATCCTGACCCCGCCCGCGCCCGCCACCCCGCGCATCAATGGACCGAGCATTTTCGGCGTGCGGCCCGGCTCGCCGTTTTTGTTCACCATTCCAGCGACCGGTGACCGCCCCATGAAATTTTCCGCCAAACATCTGCCGCACGGCTTGAGCATGGACTCCAAAACCGGACGCATCACCGGAATGATGGAGAAGCGGGGCGAGTTTGTGGTCATATTGCGCGCAAAAAATTCCCTTGGGAAAACGGAGAAAAAATTCCGAATCGTGTGCGGCGACCAGATCGCGCTCACACCGCAGATGGGCTGGAACAGTTGGAATTGCTTCGCCGGCACAGTATCGGAAGAACGCGTGAAACACGCAGCGGATGCCATGGTCCGAAGCGGCCTCATCAATCACGGTTGGACATACATCAACGTTGATGATGTCTGGCAAAACCAGCACAACACGTCCGACCCGACCTTGCGCGGCCCGTATCGCGACAAGGACGGCTTTATTGTGCCGAACTCCCGGTTCCCGGACATGAAAGGCATGGCTGATTACATCCATAGCCTGGGATTAAAGGCCGGCTTGTATTCCTCTCCGGGTCCCTGGACCTGCGGAAGCTGCGCCGCCAGTTGGCAACATGAGGAGCAGGACGCTGAAACGTACGCGAAATGGGGTTTCGATTATCTAAAATATGATTGGTGCAGTTACGGTGACGTCGCCTCGCAGGACACCTATCCGGTGGATCGCCCCGGCGCCAGCCGCGACCTCGTTCAGGCCATTCGCCCGTACCAGCACATGGGCGATTGTTTACGGAAGCAGAATCGCGACATCCTGTTCAGCCTTTGCCAATACGGCAATAACGACGTCTGGAACTGGGGCGCGTCGGTAAACGGCAACAGTTGGCGGACCACGGGCGACATCGTGGACACCTGGGACCGCATGAAGGAAATCGGCTTTAATCAGGGCAGCGCCGCGCCGCACGCCGGTCCGGGCCATTGGAACGATCCCGATATGCTCGTCGTCGGCCAGGTCGGTTGGGGCAACCTGCACCCGAGCCATTTGACGCCGGATGAACAATACACCCACATCAGCCTCTGGTGCCTGTTGTCCGCGCCGTTGCTCATCGGCTGCGACCTCGACAAGCTCGATGACTTCACGCTCAGCCTCTTAAGCAATGACGAGGTCCTCGCTTTGGACCAGGACGCATTGGGCAAAGAAGCGACCTGCGTTGCCCGCGACGGCGACGTGCGGGTGTATGAAAAGGAACTTGAAGATGGCGGGCGTGCCTTGGGTTTCTTTAATCTTGGAACTGAACCGGCGAAAATGGAGTTCAAGGATTTCGCGTCCCTTGGGCTTGCTGGCAAACAACACGTGCGCGACTTGTGGCGACAAAAAGACCTCGACGACGTGGACACGACGGCCGGCGCGCTCCCGCTCACAATTCCCACCCATGGCGTGATGCTTTACAAACTTACCGCCGCAAATTAGCAGCGGGTTCCATTTTCGATCCTCCGTCGTCCCTGCTCAACCCGGCCATCGGGCCGGGTCCTGTTTGTAATACCAGCTCATCTGGTCATACAGCGCCGGATGTTGTTCGCGCAGTTCGCCGGGTTTGCAAAAGAAGCTCTCGGTTGCGACCGCAAAAAATTCAGCCGGATTGGTCGCGCCGTAATTGTTCAGGACGTCTGGTTGTCCGCGCAGAGCCCGGGCGCGAAGCCGTTCGTATTCCTCCCGCATGATGCGCGACCATTCGGCATAACGACGTTTTCGCGCGGGCAACGATTCGCCGTGTCCCAACAGCGGAGCTCCGTCAACAAAACCGTCTTCGTAATCCAATTGATGGGCAAATTCGTGGAGCACCACGTTATGGCCGCTCCCGGGCTCAACCAATCCGTTGCGGACCGCGTCCCAGGCCAGCACGATGGCGCCTTGATGCGAGAATTCGCCGAGCCTCGATTCCTGCCGTTCCTGCATGATGCCACCCCCAATGTGCCGCGTCGTCGGGACAACGTACATTTCGGGGTAAACGAGGATCGACTGCAAATCCGGAAAATAATCCGTGTCCCGATGCAGAAGGAGCAGGCAGGCCTGGGCGGCAATGAGAACCTTATGCTCCTCTTCAATCACAAACCCGCCGCAACCTTCAAACTGCTTTTCCGCCAGGAACACCTGGACGTGCCCCTGCAATTCGCGCCGATCATCCGCCGGCAATCGTTGGTAGAACGGGCAGCGGGATTCGATGATTCGCAGCCACTGTTCCGGAAACGGCGCGGACCTGAGCTTTTTCCTTCGAAGGTTTTTCAACATACCGCTTTCATGGCCACTTTATATCACAAAAGCCATTGATACGTTATCTGGCGCGTCATAATTCTTCGGATTTCATGTGGACTAAAGGTAGATCTATACAACGGACGAGCCGGTTCTTTGGCTTGAGCCTTTCAAGGCTTCGCCGGCTGAAAATATCTGTTCGGCAATAACCGCCATACCAGCAAAACGGCAAAGGGGTGCAGCAGGCCCGCGCAAATAAAAATGGGCATGTATGAAAAATGCATGACGATCCAGCCGGTTTTCCAGTTCGCCAAAGCGCCGCCAATCGCGCCGCCCATCCCCGACAGTCCCGCCGCCGTGGCGACCGCGCCGGGAGAAAATAAATCCGTCGGCAACGCCATGAGATTCGATATCCATATCGCATGGCCGAAGACCACCAGGCACATGGCCGCCATCGCCAGGCCGGCCGAAGGAACGAATGGCGCCAGGATTGCCGCCGGCAAAAACGCGGCGCCAATCGTCATCGCCATTTTGCGGGCCGTGCCAACGTCCCGCCCGCTCCGGATGATCCAGTTGGAAAGTAATCCGCCAATAATATAACCTGGCGCGCCGCCAAATACGTAAGGCATCCAGGCGTATTTGCCAATCATCGCCAGATCAAAGCCG
>DASYZW010000698.1:0-4218 GCA_035945915.1 Verrucomicrobiia bacterium
ATTCGCCGGACGCAAAATGGTGAAAGGTATGCCGGAATCTTTCACGGCTTTTTCTACGGCATAATGCCAGCGGCCGAGATCAATTCCTGCGTCAGGCGCCGCTCCTTGTGCGGAGGATCGGACAATTTTCTTGATGCCCGCCGCCTTCGCCGCTTGAACTGCCTTCTCGCCAGCCTCGACTAAATTTTCGACGAGCGGCGTAAGCGAGAAAAAAACGTCGTGACCTTTCAGCGCACTGATCATGGATTCAACGCTGTTAAGACCGGCACCATTCTACCTTAACCCCTCCACCGGCGCAGCATCCATGTCTTCAAACGCCTGGTTTTCTCCGCCCATTGCCCAGCAAAACGTGTAAGCGCCAGTGCCGCAGCCGCAGTGCACACTCCAGCTCGGCGATACAATCGCCTGCCGGTCCGCGACCGCCAAATGCCGTGTCTCCTGCGGTTTGCCCATGAAATGCATCACGCGTTTCGGGCCCAAATCGAAATACATATAAACCTCCGACCGCCGCGTATGCGTATGCGGCGGCATTGTGTTCCACACCGCCCCCTCCTGCAATTTCGTGAACCCCATGACAAGCTGGCAGCTCTTGATGCCGCCCATGTGAATATACTTAAAGATCGTCCGCCGATTTGCATCCTCCGCCGAGCCCAGTTCCACCGGCGTCGCGTCCTTTTTTCCCGCATGCGTCGTCGGGTAAGCCGCATGCGCGGGATAACTGATCAGATAGAACGCCGCCGGCGTGCCGGCGCTCCGGCTGGAAAAAGAAATTTCCCGGCTGCCGCGACCGACATAAAGACAATCCAAATTGGCCATGGCATAATGCGCCCCATCGACATTAACCGTGCCGTCGCCGCCAATATTCAAAATCCCCAATTCACGGCGCTCACAAAAATAAGCCGCGCGCAATTCGGCATCCGCGGCGAGAGCAATTTCAGAATCCACCGGGACCGCCGAGCCAATGATGGCGCGATCGGCATCGGAATACACCAGTTCCAGTTTATTCGCCGTGAACAGCGATTCGACCAAAAACGCTCCCCGCAGTTCCTCCGTGTTGAGACGCTGATAATCAACGGGTCCCGGCGAATTTAATATTCTCATACAGTGACGTTTTTGGTAAATATTCACAAAGAATCGCCCGCGCACGAGCATTTTTCGTTCTTTAACAAGACCGTTTTATCATCATGCTGCCGCTCCGCCAAAATTATATTTAAATCCTTCGGCCTCAACCTTGACAATGAACTTTTTCCGAACGACTTTGACACATGAGGTTGATCACCACAAAAGCGAAAAACTGGCAAAAACATGCCTGGGAACTGGCCAAAAGGGGTAACGATTTTGAAGTCATTGCGGTGAACCCGCGACACATCCTCTTCCTCCAGGAGCTTTGCGCAGCCTATAAATGCAGATTCCGCAACATGGGCAATCGTCTGCAATTATCTTTCCCCGTGCCCGCCCAATAGCCGGATTTTGCCCAGTCGCGCCCCTGGACCGGATTTGTTCACGCATGTGCATTGAAGTTGAGAATCGTGTTACATTGTTACATCGTTGAGCTGTAACGACTTGCTGTGTTACACAGTTTGTTACACTCTGTTACATTTTATAAGTCACTGATTATCAATAAGTTGCTGCGTTACATTAACGATAACGCTGGGGGGGCGTTTGGCAGGCGGTCCATCCGAGTGAAGGAATCGCAGTTGTTTTCAGAAACCTGGCGGCGTTGAAGCCCGGGGAGGCGCAGTTGCGAGCCAGCCACGGTTACGAATTCCGTTGGCCTTTTCGCGCCGGACAGGTTGTAACAGATGCGCAGCGTATCGCCTTCCGGCGTTGATTGGCATCTGAGCCGGCTTGCACCACGCCCTGGATCATTTTGCGAGAATGAAATACTCGGCCGCGCCTGTGGCGCTGAGGGGGAGGGTTAGTTGCCATTGACCGTTGACAATTTGCGGTGCAGCCGACGCGATAGGCGTCCATGAGCCAGATAACAGATTCGTGCTGGAAAGAACTGTGAAATCGGCTGAGGGGAGTGGCCAGGACAGGGTCAGATTTTCGCCGGCTGCAAAGGAGGCGTCCAAATACGGGCTGCTGTTGCTGAGTAGTTGGCCTGGACCCAGGGCGTCGCTGGCGGCGATCTCAGACGGCGAGAGGACGCCGTTGTAAATTCGCAATTCCTGAAGGCTCCAATCCAGATATGCATCCGGCGTGTACAGCGAACGCCCGATGTATGCGAATTGGTTGCCGACGGCGCTCAACGGATCCGTGATGCCCGTGAATGTCGCGGTCAAAGTTCCGTTGGTGTAAATTTGGATCGTTCCCACCGGCGGATTAAACACGCACGTTAGGTGCAAGTTGGTGACTGTGCCTAAAGACCCTAAGTCGCCACCTTGCTCGCCACTGTAGCCTGGGTCCACGGCGCTGATCGTGGCGCGGGCAATATTCGGGTTGAAAAAGATATAGTCGTAGCCGTTGCCGGTATTGTCGGTATCTCCGAAAGAGAACAAATAAACAAACGGCGGTGAGCCGCTCGATCCCGATATTCCGGGAATCCACATGTCGATGGTGGTTGCCGTGTAATTGCTGATAATGCCGCCCGGGAGATTGAGGTATTGCTGTGAAGCCGAGGAAAATGTGAGGACGCCGCTATTCAGGCTTCCGCCGTTGGGGAGGGTTCCGTTCCATTGCGGTCCTCCCACGGAATCCGGCACGTTGGTTCCTGAAATATTGGCCATGCTGTACCGGTGCGTGAGTGTCGCCGAAATATAAACCACCTGGACAACCTGGGAAGCCGACAGGCCAAGGGCAGGGTAGGCGACCGTGATGGTGGCTGAGCCAAGCCCGACGCCGGTGACGTTTCCGTTTATATCCACGGCAGCCACGTTGGGATTGGATGATGACCAGACAAGGGCATGGTTGGAATTGGTCGTCAGGTTGACCCAGGCGCCCGATTGTTCGGCCAAAACCGTGGACGGAACAGTGACGCCGTTGGTGATGGGCGATTGAATTTCAATCAGCAGGTTTGAGTAATTGTTAATTCCGGCCGCTGTTAGCCGGAGGATGGAAAGCGAATTGGCTGGCAGGGTAATAGTGAAATTTGTGCCTGCGCCGGGGATGGAATTGGTGACGGGAAAGACGCGCGCGGGGGCGGCGAAGGAATTTTCATCGGTGGCATTCGGCGAAGTGAGTTGGATGAGCGTGCCCGTCGGACCGATCGAATTGACGCCACTGAGATTAAACGTGGTCGTCATCGAAGAGCTATATGGATTGACGGCTTTGACGACGACCTGTCCGGATGCGGTGGCGTAAGTTGAAGACACGAGCAGTCCGCCGGTGGCGCCGGGCACGGTGACGTCCTGGACGAGGTTGGTCGCCGCCTGTTGTGAATTCGTGCCGAGGTAACATTTGGCTTCCGCGCCGTTCACGACGATTTTGATATAATACCAAACGCCGGTCTGGATGTATTGAGAAGTCTGGGCGTACGTGGTTTTGCTGCCATCGACCATTTGCTCAATTCCGTCGAGAGAGTCCGACCATCCTCCGATATTCCACCAGGTCCAGTTATAGTCGTCGAGGGCATTGAAAAGAATGAGAAAACCTTCCGCACCGCCGGTTTTCATGGCTTGCAGGGTGACTGTATAGTTTGACCAATTGGTGCTGGCGCCATTTGTGTAAATGGTATAGCAGTCGGTAATTTGGGCGGTCTGTTGGTAGGTTCCGTTATTGGTATTCCATGATCCATTGAAGACATCCCAGCCGTTCGTGCCCTGGTTGATGAAGTCGCTCTGATACAGCGTACCGCCCGCGCCGGTCACCACGATATTTGTATATTCGACGGAAGTGTTCCATGAGCCGAGGCCGATGGCGCCATGCGGTGGCACCGAGGAGGCGTTGGTTGTGACGGTCACGGCGGTTGGCAGTACGGTATTGCCGCGGTTTTGCGAGAACATTTCCTGGACGTAATACGAGGGCGTTCCAAACACCTGTGAACCGTTGTAATAAATCAAATCCGGCTGCCATTGCAGGCCGTTGACTTCGCCGAATAGAGGAGCGTATGAGGCCATGAGCACGACGTCCGAGTTCCGCTCCATGCCGGACATGAAAGACGCCTCGCCAAGCGCGGCGGAAAGATTTCCATAGGTTCCGAATCCGGCGGTGACGGCGTATTCACCGACGAACACTTTCGGGCCTGCGCGGTTGTAGCTGTCGTACATGTTTGCGTAT
>DASYZW010000699.1:0-4646 GCA_035945915.1 Verrucomicrobiia bacterium
GATCATTTTGACAATCTCAATTGTCCTGTGGGCGTTATCGTATTACCCGAAATCCGCGCCTCCGGCAGCCGCCATGGCGATGACGCAACAAGCCGCCCAAATCGAAAAATCCGGCGATACCCTCAAGGCCGCGGACCTTCGCGTTTCGGCGGAACGGTTGGAGCGGCAATATTCGTTGCAGAACTCCTACGCCGGAAAAATCGGGCATACCATCGAACCGGTCATTAAACCCCTCGGTTTCGATTGGCAAATTGGAATCGGCATTGTCAGCTCGTTCGCCGCCCGCGAGGTCATTGTCTCCACGCTCGCGATTGTCTATGGAGTCGGCGAAGACGCCGCCGAAAACAATCGCACCTCCCTTTACGACTCGCTCCGCCACGCCAAACGCTCCGATGGCTCGATGATTTTCAACACCGCCACGTGCATGAGCCTCCTCGTCTTCTATATTCTGGCCGCGCAATGCCTCTCCACGACGGCCGTCGTCCGCCGCGAAACGAACAGTTGGAAATGGCCGCTCTTTCAAATCGCCTATATGACCGGCCTGGCCTACGTCGCCGCCCTGGTCGTCTTTCAACTCCTGCGGCATATAAGTTAGCAGACCTCGAACATCAACACCTTACCAGCAAAGCCGCGTTTGAAGAAAAGGCGCAAGCGCAGAATGCGCTTTCAAACAGTTTCATGGCTGACAAAGGGAGTTCGCTCGCTTGTACGAGCGTGACAAATACACAGACGTTACATTGGCATCTTCTCGGCTTCGGTGCGAAACTCCAGAATCTCTCCGGGCTGGCATTCCAGCGTTTCGCAAATCTTTTCGAGCGTGGAGAAGCGAATCGCCTTGGCCTTTCCCGTTTTGAGTATGGACAGGTTTTGCGGCGTGATGCCCACGGCTTCCGCCAGTTCGTTCAGCCGCATTTTCCGTTGCGCGAGAACCACGTCGAGATTAACGATGATGGGCATAAAATTTAAACCGTCAATTCCTGTTCCTTCTGCAACTCCTGCGCCTCGCGGAAAAACCACGAGACAATAATTAAGGCCACCGCACCGAACAGGCAGGCTAAATCCCAGTTCATCGCCACTTGAAAGAACAAGGTGCGACCACCCAAAAATAGCGTCTGATAAATCCAATACGCAATATTGAAACGCACCGTTTCATAAAATCGAAGCGTCATTTAAGCTCTCTAACTTGTCCAGCACGATCCCCAATCGCTGTTGACCACGCCGGGGACCGTCCGAATACTCGTGACTGCCGATTCCAAGAAAACATTAAGCCCATCTGCCCAAGCACCCTCTGGTCACGGTTCTTCGCACTAGGTAAAAGCCATCCACAGCGATCGGCCCGGAGGCGATCGTGACCGCCTTTTTTGACGCTGCCTTTGGGATTGCTTGGGGCACAAGTTCAGATCAACCTCAGATTGCTGAGTATGAATTTGCCTCCCGAAAGTCGAAAAAGCCACAGTTCTGAAATGGTTCCCTTCGGCATTCTGGCATTGGCCTGGTTTCCCATGGCTGCGGCCGAATTTGACAAGCATCGAAATGGCCCAACCGAGGATACGGGATTTGGAATGCTTTTGGCGACGGTCTGGCTCGGCGGATTTTGGCTCTTTGGAATCGTCTATTGCATTTCAGTCTTGAATCGAGCGAGCAAAACAGCTCGATCGCCCGCTGTGCCTTTTTTCGCATTGCTTTTGTACGTTGGGACTGCCTTTTCCTTATTTTTATGGTGGCTATTTTTTGATTAGGCGCGTAGCTCCTTTTTGCCACTGTTGATTATTGGACTGTTGGCTATCAATTCCAAAAAAAAGCATCAGTCCCATCCGCCCAAGCACGCTTTGGTCACGGTTCTTTGGCGGCCTGCATGCGATGAAATGCAATATCGCGGCCCCATGGGCGATCGGGAAATACTAATGCGGCGATTGGGCCGGAGGCTTGTGGTTTCGGAACTACGGGGCTACTGTGAAAGTGGCGATATCGGGTGTGAAAAACAAAGGCGGCCCATCCACAGAGTCTTGAGGAGGGGAAATATTATTTGTGTTGGAGTAGATGACCACGCCGCGACATCCGAAAAAGGAGCCTCCAGACTCGATCTCTGTCGTTTGTGGGTCCGGAACATAAATCGTTACGTACGGTCCCAGTTTTTGAATTTGCGTTTCGTTCGTGAACTGGGCCCAGCGCGCCCGTTGGTTTTCGTCCTCATCAATTTCTTCTGGCTCCCTAAGGCTATCGCCGGGCGTTATGTGTGCATGCGCAACGCGAGAAATCCTTCTCCACTCGTCGGATGTCAAAATAGCTTTCGCGTAGTTCCTGAAGCCATGCAGATAAATGCGCGGATAATTGATGAAAAACGATGCGACAAAAAGTATTAAGCTGACCGAAAACATTGACGCGGCAGTGCTGACGTTACCCCTGACGCCCAGAGAAGCAACGGTGCAGAAAAACAGCACAACCGCACTCAAAAATAGAAGGAAAATTGGAACAACTACGGCGGGCAGTAATGGGGGAACGATCCATGTCGCGTTCGCTCGGCCTTCGCAGTATGCCATGACTATGACCGAAATGAACGAGAGAACCGTAACGGATAGACAAAATAATCGCAAGGCTCGGGCATAGGGGCCGTACCTGTGCGTTCCGATCTTTCCGTTTTGTTCGGGATTTTCCATTCGGATTTGCCTTCGCCGGTGTTGTTTTTTCGATTTTTACGCCACTGCCAAGGTATCTCAAGTCTATACTCAGGAAAGCGGAGCGCGGGTGCGTTGATGGCCGTTGTTGGTTATTATACTGGTGGCTATCAAATCCACAAAAACATCAAGCCCATCTGCCCAAGCACGCTTTGGTCACGGTTCTTTGGCGGCCTGCCTGCGATGAAATGCAATATCGCGGCCCCATGAGCGATTGGGAAGTTTGATGCGGCGACTGGGCCGGGGCAACGTCCAGTTTAGTTGCGCTTTGGGCCTATGCCTTTTCAGTTGTTTTCTGTTCGCGCCCTAAAAATGAACAGGACACCCAGCGAAGAGCCAGGATACCAAATGGCAGGCCGCCACAAATCGCGCCGACGAGAAACGGCAAAACGTCGGGCTGGGATGTCGCTGCTTCAGACATGAGTTTTTTTCTCAGTGCATCGTTCGTTAGCAGGTCGTTTGTAAACAGATACGTCGTCATTGCGCCAACCGTGCCAATCAGAAAGCAATAAAGGCCGACGACTACGATCGATAGCATCAATATGGTAAATTTAACCGGGCTAAGCCGTGCGATGGGACTTGTGGTGTTAAGCATAGCATACTCTATGGAATGGTTTTTCACGCCTGGGAGTGCGTATTCCGGCCCTCTCATTCGATTTTATTTTCTGTCAAGCCTGTTCATTTGAGTGCGCTGGCAGCATTTGCCCCACTCCCGATGGTAGCCTCGAACCATGAAACCTTCAAGGCTGATTTGCGCGGAAAAACAAATAACACTTTTTGGAGCACGCCGGCGACGGCCGGACGACATTTCAGCGTTTAACCGGTCCGTTTTTTATTCCGAAGCCCTTAATTTTCGTGCCGGGTGGTAAATCCTTTATCTGTCGTTGAATCTGTCCCAAAATGCTGAAGTGAACCGACAAGTCTGCTGGCTTGAAATTTGACGCCGTCATCTGGCCCCCAAGACTGGGCGGAACGTTGTAGCTGTAACATTGGCCGGGAGCAAGGCGGGTCCCTCCGCTGATGAGGTCGCCGACAAGCCGTGCCATGAACCAGTGGTCCGCATTCTGCGGCTGCTGGCGAAGCTGCTGAAACTCTTCGTGATTCGACGCAATTCTTTGCAACTGTCCGGCGCCCGAGTCGAGCCAGAACACCTCACCGGTTTGATTCGCCAAAAACATGTCGCCGATGGCGCTTACAAGAAGTAGCCGCATCGAATCTCCTATGAGCCACCGCCAGTCCTCGAGCAGGTCCGTTGCCCCGTGTTTTTGAAAATCCACTGTTAAGTCGTTCCACGTAATTCGCATAAGACCAGTTTTTGCCAGCTATATTGCTGGATTGTCAAGGGGAACCTCGCTGGAGATCGGCTTGCCCCGGACGTCCACTGACGCCGATACGGTTCGGACAGAGATTGACAATATGCCCACAAAAGGAGCGGCACCTGCTAACGTCCCGGCATCGGGCCTGCGCTGAAATGCAATATCGCGGCCCCATGAGCGATTGGGAAGTTTGATGCGGCGACTGCCTGGGCAACCCAAGCCAGAAAAATTCGCAAAATCTCTTCGAGCCGTGTCCCTTAAATTTGCCGTCTTGCGAGGATTGTTGAGGACGAGGAACCGATGCGCGTTATGCCACCCTCAACGGGCGAGGAAGCAGGAGCTTGTCAAACGGCAAGTACACCGGCGCCAACTCTGATAGATCATTCGGATACGATTTTATACATGATGTCTTCCCCCGGTTCACTTTTGGCATTATCCGTCGGCCCAATTTGTTATCGACCATTCGCTTAGATGAACAGGAAGCGACGTCTGCGGCGCCAAACCTTCCGGTTGTAGCCATGAATATATATAATTCATTAAAGACGAATTAATGCTGCATTAAAGTGGTTGATGAATTGATCATCCCGGATTATAAGGCGAAAATATTTATGGCAAAGGTGGATTCAAAACGGAATGACGGTTCGCGATCGAACAA
>DASYZW010000700.1:0-2343 GCA_035945915.1 Verrucomicrobiia bacterium
CGACGAACCAGGTTTCATTCACCAACCAGGCGGTATTCACGTGCCCGTCGGACCCGGTCTTTTACACGTTGTCGTTGACCTACAACTCGAGTTACGGGTTTAACGGCGTCGAACGAACCAATAACGACGAGGGCATGGCCGGACGATTGTTTTCCACCGTACACGACCCGGCAAAGACCGACTTGAATGGTGAAATCGGCGGCGGCCTGGGCGAAAGCTGGCATACGAAACCGACCCAGCAACAGCGTCAGAACGCCCAGGGCGTGGGCGGGTTTGTGGATGGCCACGTTAGCTACGTCAAAATCTATTGGGACGGAGCCGGGGGCGCGAATGACTTCCCGTTTTTCCACGAACCGCCCGCCGGCTACGAGTACAAATGGACGGCCAACTGAATTGGGGGTTGACAGACATTGCAGTGCAATGTATAAGAGAGCCATGCTTACGAAAGATCTGGTGGCGGCTTCCTCGAAGCCAATGGTGCTGTCCATCCTGGCCCAGGGTGAAAGTTACGGGTACGAAATAATTCAAAAGGTCCGGGAATTGAGCGGCGGCCATATCGAATGGAGCGACGGCATGCTGTATCCGGTGCTGCACCGGCTTGAGCGCGAGGGGTTGATTGAATCCGAATGGCGGGAAGCGGGTAGCGGCCGCGAACGGAAATATTATTTTCTGAGCCGTGAAGGTCGAAAGGCCCTCCAGAACGAGCGCCACCAATGGCTCGCCGTCCACAATACACTTTCCAGGTTATGGCAACTCAAACCCGTTTCGACCTGACCGTTGCCATGCATTTTTATTATTTGGCTATTGCCGCAACCAATAACGAATCGCTGCCCTTAAATCCTGATGGTCTCAAACTTTAATGTGCCGGCCGCGTTCAAAGACTGGCGCCAGCGATTGGCGGCCCAAAAAAGTTTTTCGCATGATGCGCGCCGCGAACTGGAGGCGCACCTGCTGGATTTATTTTCCGAGTTGCGCGGGAGCGGGTTGGATGACGAAAAGGCATTTGAAGCCGCTCGAAAACGCATCGGCGAACTGCCTGCAATCAACCGTGAATTTAAGAAAGCCATGAAAACCAAGATTTATCATTGGACGTTTGGAATTGCGGCCTGGGCCGGATTCATCATTTCGTTTTTTCTGCCTGCCTACGACCAGATGCCCGGCTGGAGGGCCGCGATTTTGCAGGATTACTTTTGGCCGCAGGCCATGCAGGGAAATTTGCTGGCGGTTCATTACCTGCTTTTGACGGCAGCAAATTTGGTGATGGTGGTGTCGCCATTTTTTATGGCATGGGGAAAGAATGATATTCGATTTGTAAAATGGCTGCGCGGATTGAGTCTTGGCGCGATGACCTTTGTCTGGTTGTTCCTGGCGCGCCTCTTCGCCAATCATGACGGAAATGATTTAAGAATTGGATGTTATCTCTGGGCTGCCTCATTTGTCCTGTTATGCCTGGCGTCGCTGGCGCAACCGATGCCGTTGAAGGCCAGGGTTGCGGAAGCGGCATGACGCGCTTTGCTTTTGAGGCAGTTGCCTCCGTCGAATCGGGAGCTCTGCCGATTCCAAAGCACGTCTCAGCCTCCGCATTCCGAGAAACTTACGGCAGTTCCGAGGGCCGTGGACGTCTGACAATCACCGCCTTTGAGCGACCGGGCGGCGCATCTCTGACAGGGCCTTTATTTCAAGGAGATTCGCAAAAATTCGATGGTGACATTCCAAGGAATGAAATCATAATCGCTCACCATGAAAATTTTGCTTACGACCACGTCTTTTCAGGACACTCCGGGCGCGCATCACGATATGCTCGCCGGGACCGGGTGGGATATTATTCGGGCCCGCGGGCCGTTGAATGAGGCCGATACGCTGGCGCTGGTTGGCGACGTGGACGGTTACATTTGCGGCGACGACGCCATTACGCGCAAGGTCCTGGAAAAAGCCCGTCCAAAATTGAAGGTCCTTAGCAAATACGGCATTGGGGTGGACAAAATTGACGTGAAGTCGGCCACTGAATTTGGGATCCCCGTCCTGTTCACGCCCGGGGTGAATCATACCACCGTGGCCGAGCACACGTTTTTGCTGTTGCTGGCATTGGAAAAAAACCTGCTTTTTCATACTGATTCGACCCGCAGCGGCGGGTGGAAACGCAAGACCGGGCATGAATTGCTTGAAAAGACGATCGGCATCATCGGGTTCGGCCGAATTGGAAAGGAAGTTGCCATTCGCGCCGCGGCTTTTGGAATGAAATCCCTTGCCTTCGATCCTTATTTCGATGAAAAGTTCGCCGCGAAACACGACGTTCGCCAGGCCAAAACGCTCGACGAAATTTTCAAGCAGTCCGATTACATT
>DASYZW010000701.1:0-7930 GCA_035945915.1 Verrucomicrobiia bacterium
ATGTTTGCCGACGCGACCAAAAACGACCGCAAATATATTTTACTCGTTACGAATACGCAGGACGTCCTGGTCTTTGACCTGCAGGATAAAATTCGGGCCGACCTGATGAACGTCAATCCCGAGTGATTTTATTTTGTCATGAAAAAAAGAAATATTGTAACCCTCCTCATTGGCGCAGTTATCGTCGTCATCTTCGTGATGCTGCTGTTCGCGTTCCAGGTGCGCTACGCGCAAGTGGCCGTCGTGACCACTTTCGGCAAGCCGGAGCACCCGGCCATCACGACACCCGGCCTGTACTTCAAATGGCCGTGGCCCATCCAGCGCGTTTATAAGTTCGACGGCCGGATCCAGAATTTTGAGGACAAAATCAGCGAAACCATTACTCGCGACAACAACGACCTGATTTTGACCGTTTATGCCGGATGGAAAATCTCCGATGCCGCGGCATTTTATCCAAAATTTGCCGGGTCCGTTCCGAATGCCCAGACGGCGCTGGAAGGCATGTTGCGCAACGCAAAGAATGCCGTTGTCAGCACCAATACGTTGTCCGCTTTTGTGAATCCTGATCCGAGCCAGCTCCGCTTCGACCAGATGGAACAGGAAATCCAGGAGAACGTGCAGTCGCAATTGAACACCAATGATTACGGAATCCAATTGGTATTCCTCGGCTTCAAGAAAATTGAATTGCCGCAGAGCGTCACGCAATCGGTTTTTGACCGGATGAAAGGCGAACGCCAGGTCATCATCAACAGTGAACAATACGAAGGCCAAAAAGAAGCCACGATCATCAAATCCACCGCAGACCGGACCGCCACGGAAACAATTGCCAATGCGCGGTCGACGGCGACGCAAATCATGGGCGTGGGTTACGCGAATGCGGCCAAGGTCCTGCCAATCTTTGAACAGGACCCGGCCCTGGCCAATTATCTCCTGCGCCTGGACGCCCTGCAACAGGCGCTCAACGAAAAGACGACGTTGATTTTCGACGAACGAACGCCGCCATTTGATTTGTTCACGAGCATTCCCACGAACGCGCCGTCCGCCCCGCCTGCCCAATAACCTGATTTGCACATGAACGGCCAAGATCATCACGACCAGGATCACGACCACCGGCACGACGCGCCTGAAACGCTGGACGCGGGCTCGCAGGCTTTGGCCGAGGCCCTGGGCAGCAGCTTTACGATCGTCAAAGTCGTCATGGGGCTCATGGTTTTTGCATTTCTCTGCTCCGGATTTTTCCAGGTGGGGCCGCAGGAAAAAGCAGTCATCCTGCGCTTTGGCAAACCGGTCGGCGAAGGCGAAAAAGCCCTGTTGGGCGCGGGCCTGCACTGGTCGCTGCCCTACCCGATCGACGAAATCGTCAGGATTCCGATCTCGCAAATCCAGACCGTGAAGTCCGACAACGGCTGGTATTTTACCACGCCCGAGGAGGAATTGAGCGGCGAAGAACCGCCGGCCGGCATGGACCTGAATCCGGCCATCGACAGTTTTCTTTTGACCTCGGACACGAATATTATTCATGCCCGCGCGACGCTTGCCTATCACGTTGCCGATCCGCTCCGGTACACGTTTGATTTTGCCGACGGTTCCAACGCGGTGAAAAACGCGCTGGACAATGCGTTACTTTATACGGCCGCAAAGTTCAGCGCCGACGACGCGCTGATCAACGCCCAGGCGCAGTTCCAGGATGCGGTCCAGGAACGAGCCTCTGCTTTGCTGGAAGAGCAAAACCTGGGAATCGTCGTCGACTATTGCACCGTGGAAAGCAAGCCGCCCAGGCAATTGACCGATATTTTCAACCAGGTGTTGATCGCCCGCGAAAAGCGCGGGGAGATCATTAATGAAGCCCTGAGTTACGCAAATCAATCTACCAATGCGGCCATCGCCACGGCGGCTGGCATTGTTAACCAGGCGCAATCAACGGAGTTTAATTACGTCACCAACCTGGTGGCCAGCGCGCAGCAATTTAAAGATATTTTGCCTTATTACAAACAGGACCCTTCCCTGTATGTGCAGCAGACATTTGTGCAGATGATCGGTTCGTCCCTGACGAATGTGGCGGACAAGTGGTATTTGCCCCAACGCGCCGATGGCAAGCCGCGCGAACTTAGGCTATTGTTAAATCGCGAACCACCCGGAACGAACGCGGCGGGTTTTTAACCAATTTTTAGAATTTAGATATGCAAGTGACTTCTCTTTTAAGCCAGCATGAGCACGGGCACGATCATAAGCACGATCCCTCCTGCGGCCACGATCACGAACACGCCACCGTCCACCTGTGGCAGGCCTGGCTGGGCATCGCCTTAGTCCTCAACGCTTATATCGTGGACTGGCTTTTCCCCGAGGGCACGACGATTTCAAGCTTTAGCGCGTTCTTCGGCGCGATCATTTTGATTTATCCCATCGTCGTTACCGCCGTCAAAGACCTGCGCGGAGGACGATTGAGCATCAACGAACTGGTTGCCATCGCCGTTCTTGCCGCGTTTGCTTCCGGCGCGATTGGCATCGTCAACGGCCAGGAAAACGCCGGCGTGTTCAGCGCCAATGCCACGGTGGGATACAAAACCGCCGGTCTCATCGCGTTTTTGATGCTGATGGGCGAAGTCATCGAAAGCCGCACCGCCGAAGGCGCGCGGCAATCGATCGAAACACTTATCCAACTGACCCCCACCCGGGCGCGGCGGATTTTGAAAGACGGCAACGAAGAAGAAGTCCCCGCCAGCCAGCTCCAGGTCGGCGACATCATCCGCATCCGGCCCGGCGATAACGTGCCGGCCGACGGCATCATCACGAGCGGCCAGGCGTCCCTCAACCAGGCGACCATCACCGGCGAATCATTGCCGGCAGACAAGAAGGCCGGGGAAGAAGTCTATGCCGGCACGCAAAATCTCACCGGCGTTTTAGAAGTGAAGGTCAGCCGCGCCGGCGAAGACACGACGCTGGGACGTGTGCGCGAATTAATTTTAGCGGCGGAAAAAACAAAACTGCCGATCATGAAAATCGTGGACCAATACATGGGCTATTACACGCCGCTGGTCCTGCTGATTGGGATTTTAGTCTGGGCATTCACACACGAACTCAATCGCGTAATTTCGGTCCTGCTGGTTTCCTGTCCGTGCGCGTTCATTCTGGCCACGCCCACGGCCATGGTGGCCGCCCTGTCAGCCGCCGCGCGCCTGGGAATCCTGATCAAAAACGTCGCGGACATTGAGTCGGCGGCCAAGATCAATGCGTTTGTTTTTGATAAAACCGGCACGCTGACGACCGGGCAGCTTGCCGTAAGCCGCCTGGCGCCGCTCGGCGAAACGAAACCCGCCGAATTGCTCCTGCTGGCGGCCTCGGCGGAAAAATACAGCAACCATCCGACGGCAAAAGCGCTCGCCCTGCTTGCGAATGAAGCGGGTGTGCCGTTGACCGAACCGAAGGATTTCGCGGAAACCGCGGGCCGCGGCGTCAAAGCCGAAATTTCGGGCGCCAAAGTGATCGTAGGCCGGGCGCAATGGCTCAAAGACAACGGCGTCAATTCTCAATTCGAGGAATCCGTAGACCTGAACGAAGCCGAAGGCTGGAGTTTAATTTTCGTGGCAAGAAACGGCCAGTGCGTCGGCTGGGTGGGTTTGCAGGACAAGACCCGCGCCGGCGCCAAAGTTGCCCTCGCTGAATTGAAACAGGCCGGGGTGCGTCGAATCGCAATGATTTCCGGCGATCGCCAGGCCGTGGCCAATCGCGTGGCGGCGGAGATTGGATGTGAAGAGGCCAAGGGAGATTGTCTGCCTCAAAACAAAGTGGAATTCGTCCGCCATATCAAATCCAAGGGCTACCGTGTCGCAGTCGTGGGCGACGGTGTCAACGACGCCCCGGCCCTTGCCGCCGGCGATATTGGAATCGCGATGGGCGCGGCCGGCAGCGAAGTGGCCATCCATAGCGCGACGATCGCCCTGATGAACAACGACCTGCGGCGCCTGCCCTTTTTGGTGCAGCTTTCCCGCAGCGCCCGAACCGTTATCAATCAAAATTTCGCGTTTGGTGTTTGCTTCATTATCCTGGGCCTGTCCGCGTCGGCCTTTGGTTTCATTGGTCCTGTGACGGCGGCAATTTTGCACGTAACGGGAACACTGATTGTTATTTTCAACAGCGCTCGCCTGGTGCGCACCGGCGAAGAGCTCGAGCATTTCCAGGCCGAGGCGCAGCCGCCGGCCCGAACCCAACCCGGAGAGATGACACCGAAGATGGCCTGAGCGAATTAATTACCGGCCTTTTAGACCGCGATCCGGCGGGATTGCGGCTTCCAGGACGGAACCGGGGAAAATATAAATCGGCGCCGCCGCAGGGGGCGATGAGCGCAAACGCAACACTGACGAAGAGTTTCGAACCAATGACGAACTTTTTCGAGTGCCTCCCCAAGGGATTGGGATGAACCCGGTATTCGACCTGGCCGAAATTTTGCGCTGCAGGACAAAATGCATAAGAAAGATTGGACAAAAACGGCCTGGAAGTTGTCTTAAAACTGCAGGTAGACAAACAAAATTGAAAGAAGAACCATGCCCGTCGCCGAATTGAATCCAAAAGTGGAAACCGCGAACCCGAAGTCCGCGGAAATCGTCGTGGCCGTGCGCGGCTTGACCAAAGTATTTACGGATTTTTGGACCCGTCCCAAAGCCCGCGCCGTGGACAACGTGGATTTCGAGGTCCGGCGCGGCGAGGTCTTCGGCCTGCTTGGCCCCAACGGCTCGGGAAAGTCGACCACGGTTAAATTGATCCTCGGGTTGCTCAACCCGACCCGCGGTCATATCCAGGTCTTCGGCCACTCGCCCCATCACGTCAGGACCAAGGAACGGATTGGTTACCTGCCGGAAGAATCGTACCTGTATCGCTATTTGAATTCGCGCGAGACGCTGGATTTTTTCGGAAACCTCTTTCAACTGAGCAAGAGTGAACGGCAGAACCGGGCTGCGCAATTGCTGGAAATGGTCGGGCTGGGTAAAACGCAAACCCGCCCCGTCGGCGAGTTTTCCAAAGGCATGCAACGGCGCATCGGCCTGGCGCAGGCCCTGATTAACGATCCCGACCTCGTCATCCTGGATGAACCGACCGCCGGCCTGGACCCGATCGGTTGCCGTGAAGTGAAGGACCTGATTATTGCGCTGGCCCGCCGCGGCAAAACCGTCATCTTAAGCAGTCACCTGCTCTCGGACGTCGAAGACGTTTGCGACCGGGTTGTCATTTATTACGGCGGAAAAATCCAGGCCGCCGGCACGCTCAAGGAATTGCTATCGGAACCCGACACATTGCGCATCACTACGCCCGTCCTGCCCCGCCCCACCCTGGAGCGTGTGCTGGAAATCATCCGCAAGGACGCCGCCAACGGCGAAGTGCGAGTCGATAATCCGACGCAAAACCTGGAAAGCTACTTTTTAGCGGTTGTCGAGAAAGCCCGGCAGGCAGCGCATGAAACCAGCGGCGCGCAATCCGGGGCGCGTGTGGCCGCTTACCTGCGCGGAGGCGTTGAAGAACCCGCCGCGGGTGAAAAAATGCTCGAGAGACTTTCACTGCCACAGTCGGCCCGGGAAACCGTGGCGCCCGTTGCGCCCGCAGCCCCGTCCGAACCGCGCGTGGACGAGAAAAAACTGGAAGCGCTCGGAAAGCCCGAACCGGTCGTTACCCCCCAAAAAGAGCCGGAACAAAAGCCGGCCGACTTGTCCCAGGCGAACGACAAGCTCTCGTCACTGCTCGGCGACAAAAAATAGTGCAAAAGATTCTCGCCATAACGTGGCTGACCTGGAAAGCCGCCTTGCGATTCCGGTTGTTCGCCGTGGTCGGAGCGCTCCTGGTCCTGGCGGTGGTAGGATTGCCGTTGATCGTGAAAGACGACGGCACGCCGCGCGGCTTCGCGCAGATCATTCTGACTTACACCCTCAGCGCCGTCACGGTGCTGCTGGGTTTTTCGACGCTCTGGATCTCGTGCGGCGCGCTGGCCCGCGATATCGAGGAATGCCAGATCCAGGTTGTGGCCACCAAACCGGTTGCGCGCTGGCAAATTTGGCTCGGTAAATGGCTGGGCATCGCGTCACTAAATGCGGTCCTGCTGGTTTTGGCGGGTGCATGCATTTATGGGCTCCTGGTCTGGCGCGCCGCTAAGCTGCCGTTGATGGAACGCGCTCAACTGCGCCAGGAACTGCTCGTGGCCCGGGGCTCGGCCAGGGAAGCCGACAATTCCGCCGCTATCAACGCGGAAACCGAACAGCTTTTACAGAACCGGCTCAAATCCAACCCGGGCATCGCCGCCGACCTCAACGAGGTCCGCAAACAAATTCGCGAGCAGGTCGCGTCTGATTTCCAGCTTGTCCCGCCCGGTTATGTCCGCCAATGGAATATTAACCTGGGAACGGACGTCGGTTCTTTACGCAACCAGCCGCTGCAATTGCGCGTCAAATTTGAGTCCGCTGACCATAATCCCAACGGAACTTACGTTGGACTTTGGGAAATCGGCAACCCGGACTCGACCAATTATGCCGCTCTTCCGCCCATGAGTTTGGCGCCGGACACGTTCCACGAGTTTGAAATTCCGCCAAATCTTTACAGTGACAAGGGCGTACTCAGCATTGTCTTCGTCAATCAGAATAACGTTTCCCTGTTGTTCCCGCTCGAGGACGGCATGGAAGTTCTCTACCCGCAGGGCAGCTTTACCGCGAATTTTATTCGCGCCCTCGGAATCATTTTTTGCTGGCTGGTGCTGCTGTCGGCCATCGGGCTGATGTCGGCAAGTTTCCTTTCGTTTCCGGTCGCGGCGTTTTTTTCCATCACGCTTCTCATCACGGCCTTTTCCACCAATACGCTGGCCGAAACCGTTGACCTGGGCACCGTCACAACCGGCAGCACTCCCGCGCCGGGAACCCGCTCGATCACGGACACCGTTTTTATTCCCATCTTCAAGGGGATGCTCGACGTGCTGAATCTGGTGGAGAAATTCTCCCCGATCGACGCGTTAAGCACGGGCCGCAGCGTGCCGGCGGGTGAATTGGCCGCCGCCTTCGGACAAATCGTCGTGTTATTCGGCGGAGCGTTCGCCGCCATTGGCATTTATTTATTCAGCCGGCGGGAACTGGCCGCGGCGCAAAACCAATGAATTCGCGCGCGAAAAAAATCATTATGCTGGCGATGGTCGCGGCGCTTCTTTTTGCCTCGGGCCGTGTTCAAAAAAGCCTGAACCGCGACCGTGATGCCTTGGGCCTGACGATTTCCCAACCGCTGCAGGATGCTCCGCCGGTCCTGGCGATGACCACCCAGGCGCTCGGCGGCTTTCGCGGATTGATTTCAAATTTCCTTTGGATGCGCGCCAACGACCTCCAGTTGAACGACCAATATTTTGAGGCCGCCCAATTGGCCGACTGGATCACGGACCTGGAACCGCATTTCACCCAGGTCTGGATTTACCAGGCCTGGAACATGGCCTACAATATTTCAGTTAAATTCAAGGATTTCGGCGACCGCTGGCGCTGGGTGCAGAATGGAATCGAGCTCCTCCGCGACCGCGGACTGCGCTACAACCCCGACGACCTGCTGATCTACCGCGAATTAGCCTGGTTCTATCAACATAAAATGGGCGCGATCCTTGACGACGCCAATGGTTATTATAAGACTCAATGGGCGCAAGAAATGACGCCATTTTTTGGCCCCAACGGCACGAATTTCGACGCATTGATCAATCCCCGCACATCTCAGGACCGAACCAACCTGTACATTCTCAAAACGAAATACAAAATTGATCCCGCCTTCGCGCAAAAGGTAAACACCGAGTGGGGTCCGCTGGACTGGCGGCTGCCCGAAGCCCACGCTATTTATTGGGGCGCCCTTGGCCTTGAAAAAGCCAGGGAGCATCCGGACAAAGTCGTCCAGAGCGACGTCATTACCGTGCGCCGCATCATTTATC
>DASYZW010000702.1:0-5085 GCA_035945915.1 Verrucomicrobiia bacterium
GCAAATTAACAATAAATCGGGAGCGTTGAAACGTTAAAAGTTCCGAGGGGTTGGCATAATCGGTTCACAAGTCTATCTGTGTTCATCTGTGGGTTCAGAACGCGATTCCTGGTTAATTGGGGCAAGACAGACGCCATAATCATAAATGGTGATTGCGTTCGGACGGATGTTCGACAATAGTTGGCAGCAAATTTCCACAAGAAAGCATGCAAACAAATCCGTTTATAGGTGTTTTTTATCATTGGCTCGGGGGTTTGGCGTCCGGCAGTTTTTACGTTCCCTATAAAGGCGTTAAAAAGTGGTCCTGGGAAACCTACTGGCTGAGCGGCGGCATCTTTTCGTGGATTATTTGTCCCTGGACCTTCGCCTATTTCATGACCAACGATTTGTTTGGCGTGCTAAGGCAGCAATCGTTCGAGGTCCTGTTTTGGACTTATTTCTTCGGGGTGCTGTGGGGGCTTGGGGGGCTCACCTACGGTTTGACCATGCGGTATCTCGGCCTGTCTCTCGGAACCGGTGTGGCGCTCGGATTTTGCGCGGCCTTTGGCGCCCTGGTCCCGCCCATCGTCAAAGCAATCGTCCCCAATTTTTTCGCGTTTAAGCAAAGCACGAGCATCGTCGATTTGCTCGAGCACACTTCCGGTTTGGTGGTGCTGGCGGGCGTAGCCGTATGTTTCGCCGGTATCGCGATTGCCGCCCTGGCGGGTTATGTCAAAGATTCGAACATGCCGGCGGAACAAAAAAAGAAGGCCATCAAGGAATTCAATTTCACAAAAGGCATCATGGTCGCGATTTTTTGCGGCATTCTGAGCGCCTGTTTTGCCTACGGCCTGCAGGCGGGCAAGAGCATCAATGACGCTTCGCTGGCCGCCCATACGAAAGAACTTTGGACGGGACTGCCCACGCTGCCCGTGTTGTTGCTGGGCGGTTTTACGACGAATTTTATTTGGTGCGTTTTGTTGAACATCAAGAATGGGACCGGTTATCAATACTTTGCCTCCCACGTGAAACCGGAACACGCGCACCATGGTGGAACCGGCAGCGAGCATGCGCCCGCGGAGAGCGTTGCGGCCGAGCGCGAAAGCAGTTCGGCATTTGCCGCCGCCGGCGAACATGCCGCCGTCGGAACCGTCGCGGCCAGTCCCGCGGCGATGGACTTGAAGGTTCCGTGGTTGCGAAATTTCATTTGTTGCGCGGTGGCGGGATCGACGTGGTATTTCCAATTCTTTTTCTACACGATGGGCGCCACGCAAATGAAGCCCTACGATTTCGCGTCATGGACGCTCCACATGTCGAGCATCATTATCTTCGCGACGGTTTGGGGCTGGATCTTCCACGAATGGAAAGGCTCCGGCGGCAAGGCGCATAGGCTCATCACCGCCGGTATTGCCACTCTTGTGCTTTCGACCGTGATTATCGGCCTGGGAACGGCCATGGTTGGCGGAAAGTCGTTCCATGATATCGTCAATATGCTGTTCGGCAGCCACTGACCGGCTATCGCAAAACATCGGAGCCGTTGCGCCCTTAGCCGGGCAGATCACGACGCGCCGCCTAATCGTTCAATTCCATTCTGCCAACTGGTCGTCACGCCTGCACACAAACATCGAATAGGCTTCGGACTCGAAGTTGTTTGGTGAATTCATCTTTATTCATGTCCGTCTTTGGGCGGACCAAAATCTTGCGTGGTTCGTCCAGGTGACAATGGAAAAAGTTGTCGCTGTAATACGCGTCCGCATTTTCAAGCTCCAGCCACGTCCAGAGCGCGGGGGCCTGGGGCGTGACGGTCACCAAATATCCGTCAGGCGTTTCATCCACGTCCGCCGCCAGCCGGGGATCCGCCAGCTGATACTCTTTGGGCAGGGCAAACATGATCATGTTTTCCGAGACGCGATCCCCGTGCACGCTCAAGTCGAGCCAGAGGAAAACGCCGTTTGCGCCGAACTTGCCCGTTTCCTGCGCCAGGTTCAGCGTCTCTACCATGACGCTTTTACGGCTCGGAAGCTCAACCTTTATCGAGCCGTGTCTTAATCTCGTGCCGCTTACGTCGGTGATTTTCCAGTCGATCCTTCCGTGGTGCGATTCCATGAGATCGTTGGTGACGAAAATGTCCGCGGTGCCGTTTTCCGGATGTTCAATGCCGGAAACAAGGATTGGCGAGTAGAATTTTCGCGCGAGGTAATGCAGGGCTTTCCAACGCCCAAAATAATCCACCGAGGACCAGCTCATTCCCGGCCAGATGTCGTTGTATTGCCAGAAAACGCAGCCCATGGATTTGGGCATGGTTTGTCTCCAATATTCCGCTCCGATCTTGATGCCGTAACCCTGCAACATTTGGCTGAGCCACAGCGTCATATCAAAATCTTTCGGCTTGTTGAAGTAATGATCCATCATTTGGAGCATTTGCGTGTTGCCGTCCACGTCACCGGTGCCGGAGCGTTGGTGCCATTTCATGACCGGCGTCAAAACCGACGTTCGGTCTTCCGCTGAGGTAAATGCGCGGACGGTCTTTGGCTCGGGAAACGATTCATATCCGAACTCGCTCATGAATCCAGTGAGCGAACGATATGCGTCGAACATCTTTGGCCCGTGCCAAACCGCCCAGTAGTGGGTATCCCCGCACTCCGGACTGCCCGAAACGTAGCAGGCCTGGGGCGCCACTTCCGCCACTTGCTGCGCGACCAAATCCTTGAAGAGCTTGTCATAATCCGCCCGCCCCATGCTTTTGTCCGACCATGTGTCGCCGGTCATCAGGCTGATTTCATTATTGCCGCACCAGACACGAATGCATGGGTGATGCCGGAGCCGGCGCACGTTTTCCTGGATTTCCACCTTTACATTGGCCATGAAATCGTCGTCAAAAGCAGGTTGTGCCGAGCAGGCAAATTTGCAATCCAGCCAGATGCAAATTCCGGCTTCATCGCACGCGTCGAACAAAGCATCGTCTTCATAATAGCCGCCGCCCCAGAAACGTAGCGTATTCATGTTCACCGCGGCGGCGTCGCGAACGTAGCGGCGCAGAATTTCCGGTCCGACGCGATTGGCAAAAGAATCGCAAGGGATCCAGTTTGCGCCCCGGGCAAAAAAGGGAACGTTATTGACTTCGAAATGAAGCGGGCTGTCACCCTGCGGCAGGACCATCTTCAACGTGCGCAAACCAATGCGCTTCGTGACGGTATCGACGGGATTGCCGTCAGTATCCATGAGTTCGACACAGACATTATAAAGCGGTTGATCGCCCATGCCGGCAGGCCACCAAAGACGCGGATGTTTTATCACCAATCGGCCGCTGCCTTTGCCTTCGATTATGGGAGCCTTTGTGGATACAATCCGTTTAGTGGGCCGGGAGGTGTCAAAGACCGAAATTACGGCCTGTAACGGCCGGCCGCCCTGGCCCGCGGTCTCCGCGTTTACGACGACATCGAGCGTGGCGGTTTTGTCCGGGAAATTCTGCAGAATCAGCACGTCGCCGATGCGACCCTGGTTGAAGGTTTCCAGGCTGATATTTTTCCATATTCCGCAACCGGGCAGACACGGACCCCAATCCCATCCAAAGCTGCAGGGCTCCTTGCGCACATACGCGCGGCCTTTTGGCTCGTGCGAACCGATCCATTCGTAGAGCGCGCGCTGGCTTTCGCCCTTATCCATGACGGGGTAGGGGGAGTCAAAATGGATTTCAATTTCGTTGTTTCCGCGGTTCAGGAGATTTTTTACGTCAAATTCCCAGATGCGGAACATATTGTTCGCCGTGCCGACGTTTTGTCCGTTGATTTTGATCGTGGCGAGCGTGTCCAGTCCTTCGCATCGCAACAGAACGCGGTCGTTCTTCAGGGCCGCATCGGGCACGTCAAAGGACCGTTTATAGACCCAATTGCTTTTACCGACCCATTGGAGGGACCCTTCATTGTCGCGGAAGAACGGGTCCGGAATGCGGCCGGCACCCATTAAATCGGTGAAAATGTTTCCGGGAACTGTCGCCGAAAACCAATCGTTCTTCTCCGGCTGTGAAACCTGCCAATCGCCGTTGAGCATTAACCGGCGCAAGGTGGGCGTGGACGTGGTTTCGGCTTTGCAGATCGAAACGAGCGGTTCCCATAAGCAGATTGCGCCCGTGGCAAGTGTGGTCGTCTTTAAAAAATCCCGTTTGTTCATTTTATTATCCATAAACTCTTTGTTTTCTGCCATCCAACGACGCGCCATGACAGGCGCGGCTTTGGTGGCGAATGGAAGTTTGGCTGCCTCTTAAAAAAATGGCAATGTTGAAACGCGGAAAATTTTAGTTGTCGAAATATTAAAATTGGGTTCGAAAAATCATGGCGTTATGCGTGGCGCTGGTGGATGCCCGAACCGGGCAAATTCTGATCAAATTTCTATTGACTTTTAACTAAAAAGTTAGCATACTTAAGTCCTATGAGGGCATGGGCGACACTCTTTTTTGCATTTCTTGCGTTTAACGCTGCGGCAACAACTTATTACGTTGACATCAAAAGCCCAAATCCCGAACCGCCATACACGAGTTGGGCCACCGCCGCGACCAACATCCAGGACGCAATTAATGCCGCCGTAAATGGAGACGTGATCATGGTCAATCCCGGCATCTACGAAACCGGCGGCGAAACGGTCAATGGCTACGGTCTGACCAACCGTGTCGCCATCACAAGTCCTTTGATTGTGGAAAGTACCGAAGGTCCGACGAATACCATCATTCAAGGCTATCAGGTGCCCGGGTCCTCAAATGGTGGCAGCGCTGTGCGGTGCGTCTATATGACGAATAATGCCGTGCTAATTGGGTTTACCTTGAAAGGCGGGGCAACATTGGGATCAGGTGACTCAGTTCACGAGGAAAACGGCGGCGGCGTTTGGTGTGAATCAACCAACGCGACCATTTTTAATTGTATTATCACTGGAAATGCGGCGTTCTATGCCGGGGGAGGGGTTGCCCAGGGAACCTTGCAATACTGCGCGCTCCTGAACAATACTGTGTACGGTGCGACATCCTACGGTGGCGGAGCATACGAAGGTATTCTCGCCAATTGCACCGTTGTGAGTAATTCTATTTATTGCACCGGTCAGGCTTTTGGAGGAGGC
>DASYZW010000703.1:0-2254 GCA_035945915.1 Verrucomicrobiia bacterium
CCGATTTCCAAGGGGCCACCAATGGATTTGACCAACTGGGAGAAAAAACTCGATAAAGTGGCCACTGCCCGCCGGCATAAAGGCCGCATCCAGTTTTACGTGGATGGGAGCCAGTTTTTCCCGGCGCTGGTCCAATCGATCGAACCCGCCACCCAGCGCGTGGACGTCTTGGTTTACATTTTCGGCACGGACGACTTTGCCGTAAAAATTGCGGACGTCCTCAAAGAACGCTCTTCGGCAATCCCGGTTCGCGTGCTAATGGATGACATTGGATCGCTCTTTGCCGAGGGCGCCCCTGCCTCGGCCGTGCCGCCCAATTTTCAGCCGCCGGCCGATATTCAATCCTATCTCACCGACGGCGCGCACGTTCACGTGCGCGTGGGCGCCGACCCGTGGCTGGCCACCGACCACCGGAAATGCTTCATCATAGACGATTGGCAGGCTTACCTCGGCGGGATGAATATCGGCTGGCTCTACCGCTACGAATGGCACGACCTAATGGTCGGCGTGACGGGCCCGGTAGTCGGGCAATTGGAAAAGGATTATGAGAAAGCGTGGGCCCTGGCCGGACCCCTCGGCGATTTCGCCTATGCTCGTGCCGCGATTTTTGATCGAAAACGTCTGCGCCGGAATCCTGCGCCCGGCAGCATTGATATTCGAGTATTACATACTGCCACCGGCGAAATGCAGATCTACCACACCCAACTGGCAGCGATTCGCCGGGCAAAAAGTTACATCTACATCGAAAACGCCTATTTCAATGACAACACGATACTCCGCGCGCTCGTTGAAGCGCGGCAGCGCGGGGTGGACGTCCGCGTGATCCTGCCTTCGCAATGCGACGTCGGCATTATGGAGTCAGGCGATATGGTCATGGCCAACGAAATGATCCGCAATGGCATTCGCGTATACATTTATCCGGGAATGACGCACGTCAAAGCGGCGATTTTCGACGGCTGGGCATGCGTCGGCTCCGCCAACCTCGAGAAAATGAGCCTGCGTGTTTCGCAGGAAGTCGATGTTGCCTTTTCCGATCCGGCTACGGTGGCTCAACTCAATCGGCAGCTCTTTGAGCCGGACTTCAAGCGTTCTACGGAACTAACCAGCCCGGCCCAATTGAATTGGACGGATCCTCTTTTGAAAGCGATTGGGGATCAACTCTAATTCGTCATCGGCAATCACGGCGGGCCGAACGGCAAATTCACGATCTTTGCTGGACTGGTTCCATCCGCCGTCTGTAGCGTCAATTCGGTTCCAATCTCATTTGCTTCGCGACGAACGTAGCCCAGGGCGATATTTGCATCGAGCGCAGGCGATCTCACGGCGCTCGTGACGTACCCGGCCTCCTTTCCGTCCCGCAAAAGTTTTGCCCCTTTGTCTGGCAAGCTTTTCAGGCCTTCCGCCAGCCGCAGACCGCGCAATTCTTTGGCCACATGTCCAATCGCGTGAATGCGGTTTAAAACCTCCTGTCCGATGTAGCAGCCTTTGTTGAAACTTACCGCGCGGCTCTCAATACTCTCCATCGGCAAATTAGTTTCATCCATGTCCGCGCCAAATCGTGGCGCGCCCGCCTCGATCCGGGTCGTCTCAAATGCCGTCCAGCCGCACAGCCGGCCCCCGGTACTTTTGGCAGCGGCGGCCAATTTGTCCGCAACGGCGCCCATCGATTGATTCGGAACAAAAATATCAAAACCTGGCGCTAAAAGCCGCCGAAACGTCGCCACATAGATTTCCCCCAATGTCTCATCCGCGATCTTGACGATTCCAAATTCCTTCGCCGGCGCGGTCTCCAGCAATCCAACCCTCTTCACCACTTCCGCGGCCTTCGGCCCCTGCACCGTCAGCAAACCGTAGTGCGGCGCGGCGTCCACAATTTGCACGTCGTCTGATACGATAAATCTCTCCAGCCGTTGTGAAATCTTTTCGCTTAAGCCCGGCTCAAAATCCAGGAGCAGTTCATCCGGCAGGCTAAATAGATTCAGATCGCTCTCCATCTTCCCCTTTGCGGTTGTCACTGCGGCGTAACAGCCTTCGCCCGCTCGAAGCTTTTTAACATCGTTCGTAACTTGACCGTGCAGGAAGCGAACACGATCGTTCCCCGTCAAACAGATTCGAGAGCGAAAGCTGAAATCCAGGACGCCCGCGGTTTCCCGCAGCGCCCGATATTCCGCCAAAGTATCACCGTAATCGATGACGATTTCGCAACCGTTTAATTCGATAAAGCGCGCCCCCAGCGCGCTGTGAAACTCATGCA
>DASYZW010000704.1:0-8336 GCA_035945915.1 Verrucomicrobiia bacterium
TTCGAGACGCGCATGAGTCGTGCAAAATGCATGCGACAGTTCAAAAAAACCGGCGCCCCGAATTTTTTCTAAGTTTTTGATTCTGAGTTGTGTCAAGCAAATGGCCGGGATTTCGGCCGGGCGGAAACGGACGGTTTGATCGATTTTTCCGCCAGGTCTGAGTTCGGGTTGGGCCGCGATGGGCTCATTCTTCATACTCGCTTCCAATTGGCCATAAAATCGGGGGATGTTCAACAGGAAGATTTGAAACTTTTTGACACCCTCCTTCGTTCCGCTTCGCGGCACTACGGAGGGCAGGCTCTCCGTTGTCATTCAGGTCGGGACCGTTTCCAACTGTCTATGGAAAGAATTTTTAGACCACCGATGGGCACGGGTTCGCACGGATTAAGCCGGATTTTGACGTAGCCAGAGCTTGCCGGTGTTCTAAGCGCCGACACGGCAAAGGGTTTTCATTTTTTACCGAATAGTTTTTTGTCCAATTTACGGAGTCTTTCTGGCAAATCTTTTGGAGCGACAAAAACCATTTTCCTACCGACCATTCGTTTTTCAAATACTCCGCGAGATTTAAGGTCAAGCAGATCAGTCCGGGCAGTTTGATAAACTATATTGTGACTGATCTTATGGCTTTCAATGACGTAGTGGCTAAACGGGTGTTTCAGAGCGTGGCGGATTAAATCCACTTGACGATGGTTAAACAAGCCAAGTGCGCGAATTTGAGATTCCAATTCAGTCATTTCTAATGACTTTCGATTTATGTAGGCTCTCAATTCATCCACCGCCTGTTGAATGACTTTTGTTTGCGCAACGATAAAATATGTAAGGTCGTTATCGTCCGTTTCTGTATAAAGAAATGAGCGGTCATACTTGGCGGGAGCTTTTCGTAGAATGGTTGAAATGGAAATAAATTCAAACAGCCAATATCCATTATGAAGCAGAGCCCAATAGAAAATGGCTCGCGCAGTTCTTCCGTTTCCATCCCAAAACGGATGGTCGTAAGCCAACCAAAAATGCAGAATAATCGCCCGCACGACAGGATGAATAAAAAAACCTGGAGTATTTCCATTCGCAAAATCACACATCGCAATGAGTCTTTGGGGCAATTCATCTGCTGGCGGCAGGTCATGAAAAATCTCACCTTCATCATTTCCAACGAATCGTTTTTCGTCCGGCCTGCGAAAACGTCCTGCTGCCGTTGGATCGGGAAGCGTTTTATCCGTTACCAACTTATGAATCTCAACAACCATTTCCGGCGTGAGCGGCTGGGTTTTTAGTTTTGTGATTCGTTGCATCGTAATAAAATTGTTCAAAATCATCTGTTCGTCTGTATCGCGCGGGGCGCGACCTGTCCTAATCATTTCTTTTGCAGCTTCACGGGTCGTTGCGGCACCCTCTAATTGGCTTGACGTGATTGCTTCTTCCATCAGCGACCTAACCAGGTATTTGTCTTTTACTTGCGGATTCGTGATCGGCTCCGGAATGCCAATCATTGCGCCGCAACCAGTGTCAATTTGATGAAGCTGTTGCGCGACTATTTCTGGGACACAAAAACGAAACGAATTTCCCTTTTTGTCCTGCAATGAAATCGGCTTAAGAGCGCCTTGTCGTTGGAGTTTTACCGCAGCCCATAGTTCTTCCGCTGTGTATCCCTCAACCTTGTGATGTTGCAATTTGTCCCAATGAAGATATTGGCGCACAATGAGAGGGTTATTAGACAACCCCACCATTTTTTCGATGAGGCCTGGATTCAATCCCTCTATTATTTTGCGAAATGACGGCGGCGATTTTGGCGATTTCATAAATTTCTGAAATACTAATTTGAAATAATTTAGTATTTAATTAGTACTTCTTCGTCAATTGCTAATTTAATTCATTTTAATTTAGTATTTCAAAATGCGTGGCTGAAAATGGTTGTGAATACTGTGAATAACTTATTTTGAAGCCCAGGATATGGCGCGGGAAGATGCACCCGTACCTACTGACGGGTATTGGTTCAAAGGCGATGATGGCTTAGTGAAATCTGAAAACTCTTTGACCGCTCAGTTTGCGGGCATCCGCGCCAGCAACAATCTGGCAGGACACTATGCATTCGAATGTCCAATCCGGCATTCATGATTCGCGAGAGGCGGGAGAGGCCATCCAAAGCGGCGTCGCGCTCTGCTTGCCGCCGCAGTCCACGACGCAAGCGTGTCATGGGACGGGCAGGCAACGTTGAGCGAGGCTGCCGTCGAATCACGGGTTCGCTTTCGGGGAGGACTGTGCTAAAGCCGGCCAACTCCGGTGGCAGCGGCCGGCGTTGAAGAGGGATCAACGGGAAGCGCCAAACAAGTGCGAGCCGTTTAGCGCTTCCGTTGGATGGAACCATTATTGGGTTAATTCGTGGCCCGTTTCGACAGTTGAACTGCCGAACAGAGCCGTCGCGCCCAGGCCGAGCAAGCCTGCCAGCGCCAGCGTCATGGGTGCGAGACCGATGACCGCGAGAATGCCCAGCACCGTCACGGCCAGGCCCATAAACGGCGTGCCCGATGAGGGTCCGGCCAGGGTGTGGTGCGGCCGGGTCAGACTGGCCAATGTGCCGCTGCCCATAAACAGGGCCGCGCCGAATACCAGCACGGCCACCGAGATCAGTTTCTCCGGCATCGGATGGAAAAACGACAGGATACCCAGGACGATACCTGCGATTCCGCCGAAGAAGCCCGCGCC
The DNA here is from genome assembly GCA_035945915.1 of Verrucomicrobiia bacterium. Taxonomy (GTDB): domain Bacteria; phylum Verrucomicrobiota; class Verrucomicrobiia; order Limisphaerales; family UBA11358; genus UBA11358. Next base: position 2,701 of record DASYZW010000704.1, read on the forward strand.
CATTCCGGCCGAAAGTCCGGATGTTGCGCCCTGCGCATTGATTGTGTGAACTGCTGATTTTGCCAGCATGCTATCCGCGAGCAACACGGCGCCGACAACGATCGTTGCGACCGATGCGACGATGTTTGTGAACACCCCGGCCAGTCCCAGGATTGCCAGGACGACAGCGCTCAACGCGCCGATTCCTTCGGTCACCGATCCGCCGGCGATGGCTTCGGGCCATACCCGGTGCAGTGGATGATTTGTTATTTGACCATTCATAATCTTTTTCTCCATTTAGCTTTTTCTTGGCAGGGAAACCCGAACCGCCGGGCCTCGCCGTCCAATACTGTTTTTTAAAATGAAGAACAGATTTCATTCCAGTTTTGCCGGGTTCCCGAAGGACAACCGGACTTAATCCTGCGGCCCGGGTTGGATACCGATGACTAATTAATGTCGGCTTTATAGAACGAAACGAAGGATAGTGCTGTCCAACGGGCATACCCGCCGGGAATTGATTACAGAGAGCCTCGGGTTTTTTCTACAGGGGAGTTTTTTTAAGAAAGGCTGTTCGGGCATTCGGCAGTGACCCGTTGCAATTGGCATATTGGCGCGTTGCAGGTTCGGAAGCTTGGAACGGTGTTTCGCGGATTTTGTCCGAATTAAGGCAAAATGCCTGCGAATTGTTTGGAATGAACTTGCCAGAGGGGCGATTTTTTGCGAAATAAGCCGGACACGGTGGAGAGATGGCCGAGTGGCTGAAGGCGATGGTTTGCTAAACCGTTATACGGTCAAAAGCCGTATCGGGGGTTCGAATCCCCCTCTCTCCGCCAGTCTTTACAAGGGAATCGTGATGGTGGCTCACAAATTCCAGTCCCGTCAAGCCCCGAACTATCCCAAGTAGTCACCGCTTGGGAAAAACTGCCGGCCTTAGAGTCACAGACGTAGCGCATCCTGCGCCGGAAATGGTCGAGCGTGACGACGGGGCTGCTTTCCCGATAAATGGTCAGCGACTCAACAGCATGACCGAGCGCCAACCACCGGGCTTGCTTCTTCTCTGGCTGGTCGTAGTTTTCAACGTCTCGATTCATTAGTTTGCCGCCCCATGTTTTAGAAAATCATCCAGCGCTTTTTCCAGTTTTTGGAGTGTTTCTTCCAGGCACAGCACCAGCGGCGACATTTTTTGCCAATCGAGGTCAAACGAATAGGCGTTCCGAAAAAACGTGTCGGAAACGCAGGTATTCATTCAACGTGTCGTGTAATTCCCCCGGCAGCAGCGCCGGTCGGCGCGCAGTCGGCGTTTTCATCCGCAGCAAAAGTTCACGATGCCAGGAATCACCGCGCGCCGGCTCGCCATCCAACTCGACCGCCACGCGCTTGAATATGTTTTCTACGCCCGTGTAAAACGAATGAAGCGTGGCTGCCAGTGCGGAGAGTTCAATTTCGGTCGGTGCCGTGTCACGGCATTTGGCAAGGAGTCCATGAATCCCAAACAGCAAACGCTGCACTTGTTCGCGTTCGGCAGCCTGTTGTTTGCGGAATCTATCCCACTCGGACGAGCTCATTCTCCGTGCGGAGGTAGCGGGTGAACGGTGTGCTGATGTCCAAGTCAATCAAATCCACCGAACGGCCTATCAGATCGCTGATACGCGCGCCCATGCGGTAGAAAACCGAAGGCGGCAGGCCGGAAACCGCCAAGTCGAGATCGGAAGCGGCATCACCAGTCCCGCGTGCAGCAGAGCCAAAGACGTAAATTTCCCGTGCGCCGGCGGTCTTGAGTTCGGCGGCGGCGCGCTTGATTAAAATGTCTGTCTCGGTGCTCACGGTTATATTGATTCTGCGTCTTATAAGCCTGAAAGTCAAAGTTTAAAAAAATGCGCCCTCAATTCCAAATAATTGAACTGGCGTGAAAAATCCTCTCGTGCGCGAAATCCTAAAAGCAAAACTCCCGGAGCCGGGCGGCGTGTCAAGATGGACCGCAGAGGGAAGCAGGGCGAGGAATATCTTGATACGCTGCCCGGCGACATACAATCGAGACTCGGATTCGCGCACACAGCCCACGGCATGAATTTTCATAGAGACTGGTTCACTTATAAGCGGGAAAATAGTCGCCGAAGATCATCCGCCACGTTTCTATCGCATCTGCGGTTTTACCGCGGTGCTCATAAGCTTCTGCTTTGACAGCGCGCTCATGCGAGCTGAAATTTTCCGACAGCTCCTGGATTTTTGCGGTGCGGCAATATAGCTGCCAACATCCCCGCGATAACCGGCGGGATCGGGATTTTGTTTGCTGACAAGTTCGTGGCCCTTATCAAAGAAGAATCTGACAGGAATGAATCAAGCGCCTCCAGTTCGGCTTCGCCAACCTCACGAACGTTGGTTTGGCGGGTGGAAACCGTCGAGCTTTGCAGCCCTGTTATTTCCAAATTTTCTTTTAATTCGAGAAATGCCTGACTGATGGCGGTCGCCATAGATGAATGCGCTGTGATGGCGTCAGCTACCTGGCTCCTGTCGGCCGTGTTCACCTGGCTGTGCAAACAAAACTGTGTTCCGGCCAATCCATTTGAAATCATCAATAAGGCTACGCGCGGCAGGGAAGAGCTGAAGCGGATGCCCGCGTTCGTTTAATTTTTCCTGGCGTTCAGGCGTGGTGCTTTGGCCAAATGCGGGCCATGCCGCCACCGATTGCCCCAAAGATGGTGCCCAAGACCAGGCCCGCCACCAGGTGGGTAAATCCTGCTTCCAATGAATTGGCGATGGCAAAGGCATGTACGTCGCGCCAGCCGCTTTGCTTGAACTCAGCCCAGGTGGCGACATAGTCCAGCGACGGAACCTCGAAAAACATCAGCACAAATCCGAAGCTCACCGCCATTATTACGCTCACGACCCCGCTCCAGCATCCTCCCAACAAACCCAGGGCCGCGCTGGCTGTGTTACGCGCCGCGATGAACCCCGCGACGCCCCACAGCAGGAACGTCGTGAACATGAACGCCAAAGTAATCCAACTGTTCTCGCCAATATGCCGGCCGAAACTTTCCAGAGCCATGTGAACGGCCAGCAAAGCGCCCCCAACGATTCCCCAGGTCGTGGCCGGCCACAACGCTTCCTGGAGCTTGACGCTTTTGCCAGACGTCGACACCCAGGCGAACAGCCCGCAACCGGTCAACCCGATCATTGGCTCGACGATAAAGCGAAGCGCTCCAGGCATCGTCAATAGTGGGCGGTAAAGCGATACCTGGACGACGATGAGACCCAGATTGAAGGCGACGCCGAATAGTATGGCGCGGCGCAAAAGCGACAGTTGCGGCATATCGATAAAAAGTCTCCGATAGACGGGTGACCGACTCAATGAACAAAATTCCTTCAGGTAGCACTTTATTGGGGGTTGGTCCGATCGCACTTAGGCGGTTGACATCGGCGGCGGCCAGCGGGTAAGTTTTGTCCGACCACTTGTTGCGTATACGCATTATTTTATGGTAAAGCCCGACACGAAGCGATGCCATGATTTGGCCATGGGATTACGGATGGCCTACTGGTCCATGCACCGTCGCACCGACGAGAGCCTTGCAAGGCATGGCGTGACGGCGAACCAGTTTGTGCTCCTGGCGCTTCTTAGGGAGGATGACGGGATTACCCAACAGGATCTTGTTCTCCGCGCTTCTTCCGATCCCAGCACCGTTCGGGCGATGCTTGTGTTGTTGGAAAGGAAGGGGCTGGTCGCGAGAAACCGCCATGCCCGGGATGGCCGTGCTTTAAACGTCACGCTCACTCCTAAAGGCCGCCGGGCATACCGGGAAATGTGGGCGATCACCCAGTCCGTGCGACAGCGATTGTCGCTGGGGCTGGATCCCAGGGAGACAATTTCCTCGGTCGATTTGCTTGCCCGCATCGCCGATTCAATGCTTTCGCCGACGGTATCATCGTTGGGCCAAAGAAAAATGAGTGGCAAAGGCGGCCGGATCAGGACGACATTTAATGAGGAAATAATAATATCGGGAAGTTGGGAATGCCCGCAATGCGGCTTCACTCTCAACAGGAACGATCTTGATCTCAAAAGGGTAAAGATCGGGCAAAATGACGGGCCATTTCGCTGTCCCAATGATGGCCGGTTATTGGAACCGGAAACCTGGAAAGAACGTTGCGAAAAATTGGCCGCATCCTGCGGGCAGTTATTGACCGAAATCCAATGGCTTAATGACTTTTGCGCAGTCGCGCCTTCTCCAAAATTGCGATTACCGCAATTTGCGCGGGGCAACTTAAGACAATTGGCGCAAGCGGGGTTGGAGGCTCCAATTAAATGCAAAAAATGCGGCAGGACAAATTCAGGTCCCGCGCATAAGCGTCGAAAATCGAGCCTGCAATCGCGAGTGCCGCTGCCGCCGGAACAATGGATCTGCAAATCCTGCGGCGAGCCAATATCAGTCACACGGGTTAAGCGGCCATAACCGTTATTCGCAGCGCAAACCCAATGAAGCTGCTGAAAATCGCCACTTATCTCCTCACCGGCGTCCTGGTCTGCGCGCTGTCCCGGGGCGCCGATGCCGGACCGGCGCAGACAAATCAAGTTCCCGCTGATGCCGTGCCGGCTTCGTCCAATGTGCCGGGGGCGCAATTCCCAATGATTGATTCGAATCATCGCGCTTATTTTCGCATTGTTGCGCCTAACGCAACGAGCGTATCCGTGAGCCTGCCAGGCGGTCGCGGAACCAAAGGAAGCGACGGCGTCTGGAGCATCGTCACGAGTCCGCTCGCGCCTGGATTCCATTATTACACGCTCAACATTGACGGCGTTACGGTTTGTGACCCGGCGAGCGAGAGTTACTTCGGCACCAGCAAGACCAGCAGCGGCATTGAAGTTCCATCGCCGCAGGAGGATTTCTATTTGCCCAAAGACGTCCCGCACGGCGAGGTTCGTGCGCACTATTATCTCACAAAGAGCACGGGCAAAATCCGGCGCTGTTTCGTTTATACGCCGCCGGGTTACGATACGAATTGGACCGCCCGTTATCCGGCGCTTTATCTGCAGCACGGCATGGGCGAAGACGCCCGCGGTTGGTCTGACCAGGGCTGCGCCGGCTTCATCCTCGATAACCTGATCGCCGAAGGGCGGGCAAAGCCGATGCTGGTGGTAATGGACGACGGCGGCATCACGCCCGGCGCAATGACTGGTCCCCGCAGAGGCGGACGCCCCATGTTTTGGGACCAATTTGGCCGGATATTGATCGCGGACATTATCCCCATGATCGATTCAACCTATCGCACCATTCCTGACCGCGAGCATCGCGCCTTGGCCGGTCTTTCGCTCGGGGGAACGCAGACGATGGATATTACCCAGGCGCACCTTGACGAGTTCGCCTACATCGGAATTTTTAGCGCGCCGTTTGGTTTTCCGGAAGTTCCCGGCGGATTTGGAGGATTGTTAGGCGATCCGGCGGCATTTGCGAGGCAAGTGAAGGTGCTCTTCCTCAGTTACGGCGCCGCCGGGGACCTGGCCGCGCGAAGCACGCGGGCGTTTCACGAGGAGCTGGAGCAGGCCGGCATCCGGCATGTCTATTATGAATCGCCAGGCACGGCGCACGAATGGCAAACCTGGCGCCGGAGTTTGTGCCAGTTTGCGCCGCTGCTGTTTCAAGATCCTTGAGGTCTTTGTCCAAAAG
>DASYZW010000705.1:0-11396 GCA_035945915.1 Verrucomicrobiia bacterium
ATTTGATGCGATCTACTTTCAACTAATTTGTTCAAAAATCAATCGCAAGATTCCAAAGCAACAACATTCGTCGCGTGCAAACAGCGGACCGACTTCAATTTGCGAGTCTGTTTACAACAATTTTTGTTCGAACGTCCGAAAATCGGAGGGTTAAATCACTAGACCTTAATTCCAAGCGAACTGGGATCGAGCACGAGTTTATCTGAAACGGTGCGCTGCAATTTTGTTAATTCGCGGAACATTTCCGAGATCATGGCGGTATTCTTCGGATTGCCGGCCAGGTTATTTATTTCCCATGGGTCGTTGACAATATCAAAGAGTTGAATCTGCCGTGCTTCAGGATAGACGATCAGTTTATGCGTACCGGTTCGAATGGAGCGCTGATATCTTTCGTAGGCGCAATACATGGAATCAAACAAATGCGCGCGTTGTCCGTTTAACAGCGGCATAAGGCTGGGAAATTGGACGGTGGCGGGCGCCGGAACATTTGACAATTCGCAAATCGTCGGGAACAGGCAATGTTGATACATCATGGCGTCAATCCGGCGACCGGGTATAACGCCGGGACCGCACATGATAAATGGCATGCGCACGGAACAATCGTACAGGTTTTGTTTGCCCATAAGACCATGTTCGCCCACGGCCAAACCATGATCGCCGGTTACGAAAATGTAGGTGTTATCGGCCAGCCCGGATTTATCGACGGCATCGAGGATTCGGCCGATTTGGCGGTCAAGATACGTGATCAGCGCGTAGTATTCCCGGCGATGAACCTGGACAATTTCCGGGGTCCTGACATCCGGGGCGAGCCACTCGTCGCGGCCGTTTGCGCCGATGTCAAATGGGTGCTGCGGCAGGAAGTTTGGCGGTAACTGAATTTTTTCCGACGGATACAGGTCCACTAATTCTTTAGGCGCCTGCCGGGGATCATGAGGGGAATTCCAGGCGACATAGAGGAAGAAAGGGTTATCCGGTTGCGCGGCCAATTTGCCAATCATTTCAACGGCGCTGTCCGCATAGAGCTCGCAGGAATGTTGCTGTCGTTTGTAACGAGGACCGGCCCGCCGGGAACCGTCATCGCCTTTTTGAATGTCCCAAAGACCGTTCGGGGTCCAATGTCCGCGATATTTCGGGTCCCAGGGCGTCCATGGGTCTCCGGGCCGCGGACGGCGATACGCAAATCCGTCCGTCGGCGTCGACGCATAAAAGCCGGGTCCGATGGTCTTGCCGGTCATGAAGCTGCGCAAGGCAGTGGCGTCGCCATTGTGCCACTTACCGACCGCGCAGGTGTGATAACCATTTTTCTGCAAAGTTTCTCCGAGAAGCGGGTAAGTGCCGCATCGATCGCCACCGCACGCCCACAGATATCGCCCGGTATGCATCATGGCCCGGCTGGCTACGCAAACCGCGCCCGTCCACGAGCCTTGATGAAAGCAATGGGTAAAAGTCGCACCCCTCTTAAGCAGGCGATCAAAATTTGGCGTTGTGACCTCGGTGTTATTTAACGCGTTGATGGTCCGGAAACATTGGTCATCAGCAACGAGCACCAGAAAATTTGGTCTCCGGGGAGACGGGACGGGGCCAGCGGCGATTAATTCGCCGGGAGCAAGCAAGGCAGAGGCTGAAATGCCGCCAACGGTTTTAAGAAATGTTCGTCGGTCCATGGAAGATTGATGCGTAACTTTGTTTCACGGGGAAGAGGAAGATTCGAGCGCTTCAAGGGTCGGCCCCATCATTGTGCCGAGACGGGCGCCGGCGACATAGAGGACAACGGCGAAGCTGACGACAAAAAGCCCGACGACAACGAATTCCCAAAAATGGCCGATTTCAAACTTCCGGAGCGAGGGCGAGAATCCGATCATGGCAAATACCGCGGCCACGACGATGACCGCGTCCACGCTGGCCCGTTGCCAGTAGCTGCCACCCAGGTGCAGCCACATTCCGAATTCATCGAAAGTCAATCCCATGGCAACGCCGTAGAGCAGGGCGGTGGCCTCCGCCGCGCGGCCAACCGGCCTGCGAAACACACTAAAGCCACAAACGGCCGCCAGCAAAAATATCCCGTAATTCAAATGATGAACGTGCGTGCCTTTCAGGAAGAAATACATGTCCGGGATGGCCCGCGCCATGATCAGAAACACGCACACACGCGAAAGGATGAAAGTCAAAATGAAACCAAACAGGGTCCGCCGCGCCAATTTATGCGCAGTTTCGCGAGGAGCAGGATGGCCGCTCATGTGTGAGAGCAAGCTTATCTGGGTTTTCCCGAATAAGCCTGTATAAAATCTGCTGAATTTTATAATTGTTGTCCGGGATGAAAAAGCTAAAGTTAAGTATCTTTGAATTATGAAAAAATACGGCATTATTGCAGGAGTTTTTGCGGTTATCATCGTGCTTCTGCTTATCGTTCTTTTGATCATCGGCCTCTCGGCCGGCGGCGGTTACAATCGGCTGGTGAGTTTGTCGCAAAACGCCGACAGCAAATGGGCGCAGGTTGAAAATGATTATCAGCGGCGGGCGGACCTGATTCCCAACCTTGTCGCCACGGTTTCGGGCGCGGCCAATTTTGAAAAATCCACGCTGGTGGAAGTGACCGAGGCCCGCGCCTCGGTGGGCAAAGTGCAAATCAATGCGAATTCCGCGCCGAGCGACCCAAATCAACTCGCCCAATTTGACCAGGCGCAGCAGCAATTGTCTTCGGCCTTATCCCATCTCATGGTGGTGGTTGAGAAATATCCAAATTTGACGGCGACGGAAAATTTCCGGGACCTGCAGGCGCAACTTGAAGGCACTGAAAACCGCATCGCCGTGGCGCGAATGGATTTCAACCAGGCGGTCCAGGCCTATGACACGGCGATCAAGTCGTTTCCCACCGTATTCTTCGCCGGGGCGATGGGGTTTAATCCCAAACCTTATTTTGCCGCCGCGCCGGGCGCCGAAAATGCGCCGAAGGTCCAATTTAATTTTAACGGCAACGCGACGAATTAATGGCGTCCCGACATCGTGAAACGCTGCTACATCATTCTCATATTGCTTTTGGGGCTTCGCGTCTTTGCGGATGAGGTCATCCCTCCGGCGCCGCAGCAATATTTCAATGATTACGCCAACGTGGTTTCCTCCGCCACGGCCTCGCAACTCAACACGACTCTTGAGAATTTTGAGCGGCAAAGCTCTGATCAGATCCTGGTTGCGATTTTTCCAAAAATGCAATCGGATTCGTCCATCGAGGACTACACCGTCCGTGTCGCGCGGGCGTGGCAGGTGGGCCAAAAGGAAAAAAACAATGGCGCGGTGCTTTTTATTTTTATCCAGGAACACGCGATGTTTATCCAGGTGGGCTACGGCCTCGAAGGTGTTTTGCCGGATGCGCTGTGCAAACAGATTACCGATGAACAAATTTCACCGAGATTTCACAATGGCGATTTTGACGGCGGTTGCACGGCGGGAGTGCAGGCCATTTTGGCTGCCGTGAAGGGCGAATACAAAGGCACCGGGCAAACAGTTGCCCAATCAAAATTCTTTGCTTCCCAGCGACATACCCAGGAAACCGGACAAATTATTTGGGCAATTATCATCGTTGTATTTCTGGTCCTTGCCATTTCAAACCGGGGGCGCGGGGCTGGGGGGGCGGGGGCTTGATTTTCACCGGCGGAGGATGGGGCGGCTATTCGGGAGGGGGCGGCTGGAGCGGTGGCGGTTTTTCAGGCGGCGGCGGCGGATTTTCCGGCGGTGGCGGAAGTTTCGGCGGTGGCGGAGCAGGAGGCCATTGGTAAACGATCAACCGTTATGCACCCAAAGGAATTCAAAAAAAGACTGCATCACGACGGTGTGATTGAAGCGATCCGCCAGGCCGAACAGAAAACCACCGGCAAAATTCACGTGATTGTCAGTCACAACCACGTTGAAACGCCGATCATTGAAGCCCAAAAGGAATTTGTCCGCCACAAAATGGACCATCTACCCGGTCGAAACGGCGTTTTGATTTTTGTCGCGCCGCGTTCCCATACCTTTGCGGTGATTGGCGACAAGGCAGTGCATGAAAAGTGCGGCGACGTGTTCTGGCAGAAATTGGCAGAGGCCATGACCGGTTACTTTCGAAAGTCAGAATTCACCGAAGGAATAGCCCACGGCGTGAAAAAGGCGGGTGAATTGCTGGCGGAACATTTTCCGAAGTAAGCAGACTCCCGCGCGATTCCAAATCAACTTTTGCGCCACTGTTTCCAATCATTGATCGTGGCCCGCTCCATGGCCTGGGCGGCCTCGAGCAGCCATCGGGACGGCCGTTTTCGTAAATATGCGACAATGCCCGGCACAGCCTTTGGAGTGCCCAGGTGGATATTCGCTGTTTCAAAGCCCATGGCGCGCAGCAGCTTTACTTCATCCCGTTTTTGAGGCAGTTGGTTCAGTTCTATGCGGCTGCAATCCGGCGCGAGCCGCCGGACAAGCCATTGCCGCTGCGCAAAAACCGTGTGATCCGTAATCCGAACCGCGCGGGTGATGATTGTGGTATAAAAGATTTTCGAACTCTGCCGCGTTTCACCCCAATGCCAGGCGGAGGGGACCAACGCCTTGACTTCGCGCGCCACGTAACCACCCCGCCACTGGGCGATCATTGTAAAGCGCCGTCGGCCGAGGCTGCCGAGACCCGCCTGCCGATGAATGATTTTCTCCGGGACTGCATTTTTCGGCAAGGCGCACGCCAGAAACGCTTTGACGCCGGCTGGAACATTTTTCGCTGCCGGCCATTGGTTCAACTTGTCCCAAAACCTGACCGGATCGCGCAATTCGTTCAACGCCAGGGCGCGCAATCCATGGTGCCGCTCCGCCAGAACAAACGGTTGGCCTCCATTCTGGATGGCTTCGGTATATCCTGCCAAAATTGCAGCACAGACATCGGCGGGTTTGCAGGCGGATATTCCGTCACCCGCGGCCAGAAGCGCGCTGGTGGCCAATCGCACGAGGTCAACGGCGAAAGGCATTTCGCAGACTTCGTCGAAGTCGTTGACGCCCCAAACCAGGCGGCCTTCCAAATCGCGCCAGGTCCCGAAATTTTCAACGTGCAGGTCGCCGACAGCCAGCGCAACTGGAGCGTCAACTAACTTAGGGCAATTTTCCGGCCACAGTTGCGGCCAGCGATAAAACGTAGCCCGCAGGAACGGAAAGACGCCCTCGCTCATTCGCTCGTGCTTTAACTTCAAGTCGGCGGCGATCAGGGGAATTTTCCCGGCCAGCCAGGTTTCGTACGCAGTTGTGGCTTGTTTGATGTCCATAGTTTCAGCCCATCAGACGAGCCCAGACAAAGAGGATGGCCAGAGCCGCGAGGGTGACCGGAATCCCCAGGCGCGCAAAATCCCAAAAGCTAATTCGGATTCCCATTTCCCGCGCCTGTTGGACGACGATAATATTGGACACGCTTCCGACGACGATGGCGCTCCCGCCGAAGCTGTTGGCCAGGGCCAGCAAATAGGGAACCACCGGCTGCGCAAGATTGGCCACCTTGAGCAGAAGCATGACCGCCGCTGAATTGCCAATCGCGTTGGACAGGACTGTCGTCACCATAATCAGGTTGCCGGGGGAATTCAGGTTGAATCCGCCCTGCGCCAGCCAGTGGACCGCCTGATCGCCGCAACCAGTCGACTGAAACGCGCCGGCGACGACAAACAATCCGATGAACAGCACGAGGATTGGCCAATCCACCAGCCCCAGGAGATCGTCCGTGCGAAATTTCGTGCTGGCCAAATGAATGCCCGCCGCCGCGAGCGCGATAATTTCCTTCGGCGCGGACGTAAAAAACAGGCCCACCGCCGTGATCAAAATGATAATCCCTTTGACGGTATGGATTTTATTGAAAGGATAGGTTTGCTGCGGCAATTCGTCCCGGGCGGCGGGCACGTCACGCCATTGCTTCACCGAGATTCGCCAGATAACCAGCCAGGCGGCGGCCATGGAAAATGTCACCGGCACGAGGCTCCACAGAAGATACCGGCCAAAGCTCAAATGTGCGATCTGGCCAATCATCATGTTTTGCGGATTGCCAATGAGCGTGGCGCCGGCTCCGATATTACTGGCAATCGTGAGCGCGATTAAAAACGGAATCGGATTGAATTGTTTGCGCAGAAGAGCGGCGCCGACGATTGGAGTAAAGACAAAGCAAACAATATCGTGGTTCAGAAATGCCGAAAGGCCGGCCGTCGAGCCCATAAGCACGGCCAGAAATATGAGCGGATGCGCCAGGCTGTCTGCGATGGCGCCGGCTATTCTATCATAAAACCCCGAGAGCCGGAGTTGGGCAGAGATGACAAAAAAACCGAACAACAAGCAAACGGTAGGAGCGTTAACATAGGAAACGGCCTGAACGGTGGTCACCCCGCCAAATAGCATCGTGGCGATGGCGCCCAGAAGGGCGATGCCCGGGCGATTCAATTTGAGTCCAGGAATGCGCCCCATTGCAATTCCGAGATAAGTGACCGCGAAAATGATCAGGATGATCGTGTTCCGTTCCATTTCCGATGTGTTTCTGAACCCACCGCCGTCGGCGCCGGGTCCGCCAGCGTCAAACTTCCCGTCATTGATACGTTAACAATTCCAATTCGCGCAACCCTTCATTGCCCAATTGCCAGCGTCCACCGCGGCGGGTGACAAGCGCGCGACATGGATTGGCCATTTCCTCAGGTTCGTTAACCGACAACAATTGGAATTTGGCGCGGCTTTTGATTTCCGAGGCCGCGCGCGGCATGAGGGCAAACGCCACGCCATTAAAATTCAGCGCGACTTCGTAACCGGCCACGCCTTCGCGATCGGCGACCGGGTTCTTGAGCACCAACATTGGGTAGCGCTTGAGATAAGGAAAATTTGTAGCGCGCACGAGGACCCGGCAAAGCTCGGTCTGGCCGCGGAGAAAGTTGAGCAGGTCGAATTTCCCGGCATGTTCCTGCAGCAGGATTTGGCGCACATCCAGGCCGTTGAGGTTTTGCCCGTTCCATTCCCCATGGTCGTTTCGTTCGCCCGGCGACGCCTGCCGCCACCATGAAGCGAAATTATCGTTCACCAGGACGTTTAATTCGAAATGGACGTGGGCGCGCCATCGGGCAATGGCTTCGGCGTTCGAGGTCCGGCCCATCGTCGCGATGACATCGCCCGCCTTAACCTGTTCGCCCGGCCTGAGGCCCGGACGGACGGCGCTCAGGTGCGCGTATAACGAATAGATTTCGATGCCGTCGATTATATGCCGAATGACAATGTAATTGCCGTAATTCGACAGCGATGGGCGGGTGCTGATATACATCACCGTTCCGTCGGCCGTTGCCATGACCGGGTCGGTGGGCTCGCCCCGGTGATCGACCTGCAAATGACGGATATCCAGCCCCTCGTGCATTCGGTGGCCGTAATCGCGCACGCAGCCGAAACTGCCGCTGGTCCAGGGCTTATCCGGCTCAGTGGGCGCGAAAAATTTCAATTCCGCGCCCGGCTCGAAAAGGCAATGGTTGGCCGTCGGAAATTGAAATGGCGATTGCGCCGACACGCCGCTGGCAGTCATTAGACACAATACCGGCAGATAGCGCCGGATAACTTGCTTTAGAACCCGCACAATCCCGGAAATGTCGCACCCGCCCCGGCGGCAACCTCGGAAAGAAATCATTCGGTTGAATCGGTTTGGAATTGTTTTGCGAGATTATTAAGCCCCTGGACAAACTGGGTCGCTTCATCACGGGTCATGTCCGGGGTAAACGACAGGACTCCGTTATTAATGCGCTGCGTGATGAGCGGAGCCATGAGCCACCGGGTTTCTTTGAGATTTTTGCCCCATTTCCCCAGAATCACAAAGTGGCCGCCGGGATTTGTGGCGGAATATTGTTCCAGCACGACGGTGCCCATCGGGTCAAACCGCAGTTCAATGCCCGGCGCGTCAGGGGTGTCAACGATTTTGGCGGCCACAACATTTCCCTCGGTGAGAATGGGTTGTTTATCAATTGTGACCTGCACGGGATCCGACCGCAGAACAGACACCGTTTCCGTGCCACCCGGGGACATTTTTGCGGTTCCGGGCGCAGTGGATACGTAAATTGCGACTGCGGCGACGGGTTCATTTTTGTGGCCGAAGGTATCACAGCCGCCGCCGAGCAGCGGCGCCAGCGCCGCGAGCATCAAAAAGAGATTGAATCGAAGCGTATAAACTCTCATAGTGCTACACACGAAATCGCATTCCGCGAATAAAGTAAAGTACTATGGGCCGACAATACAATAAATCATTGAAGCGAAAACGCCGCGCGAGTTACATCAAACGCAAAACTCTCGCAGCCAAACAAAAGAAGGGGAAGGCAGTCACCGCTGCTCCCGCCCCGGCTTCGGCCTGAGTACCCGCCCTTTTGACAGTAGGCACCGCCGTATCAGGCAAAGCAAATGCTTGAACGGCTTTCCCTAGCCGCCTAAATTGGCCCTGGCGCCGATGAAACCAAAAGACATATTCGGCTTGGCGGTCCGGCTTTTAGGCCTTGTTTTCCTTTATTTTGGCCTGAGAGCGGTGATACCGATGCTCGATCTTGAGCTCATTGAAAACCCCGACAAAAGTGATATCATAAACGGTCTCATGCCGGTTGTATTTAATGTGGCGATTGGCTGGTGGTTGCTGGGCGGCGGGTTGGTTCGCCGCGCCTATCCTGAACCAAAGACCTCTGAACCAGCGCGTCCGCGAGAACAACATGAGCCGGCATCGGATAAGCCCGCGCAGGTACCTGCGCCAGCATTAACCGGCATGGAACAAGCGGAGAAAAAGCTGGCTGCCCTTATTGACAAGCCTGGCGATCGCCGGGCTGCCTGACCTTCATGGACAACTCAACAGCGCTCAAACAGGAAATCAAACGATTGATGGTCGAGAACCTGATGCTGCAGGTCGGTCCCGACGACATTGGCGACAACCAGCCTTTGTTTGGGCCGGGAAGCGTGGGCTTGGATTCAGTAGACGCCCTCCAATTAGTCGTCGCGCTGGACAAAGCCTACGGCCTCAAGATCGCGGATTCAGACGGCGCCAAGCGGATCCTCTATAGCGTGGACACCATGGCGGCGGCGGTCACCGCGCACCAGAATTCAGCGAAACAGTAGCCGAACCGGCCCCGATTTTCCTAGCCTGCGTTTCCGGGATGCAAGTCCGATTGAATAATTGAACCATCAATCGCGGAAATGCGAACCGAGCCGACATTTGCGTCCTTGGTGGGATCGCTGACTTTCGCAGACCATAATTCAACTTTCCATTCCGGGCCGTTGTCGCTGTTTTGCAGGCTGACCTTTGAACTCCGCAAATTCAGGCCCTTTAGCACGGGGCGAGAAGCCGCGATGTCAACTGCGCGGTCGGAATCGACGGTGACTTTAGAAAGGTCCACAATTTGATCCGGTTTGGCCGGCAGTTGGAACGGATGCATTATGTGCGCGACATCAGTTTCCTGGCCTGCCTCAAACTTCACTTCCACCGTTTTTGAGAATACGGTGGGATCAAAATAGACCACATGCCAGATGGTCGGTTCCAGGCCGGCAACCGACCTGTCAGAATAGATCTGGATGATTTTGTCCCTGGACTGCACGCCGACGTAGTCATTGCCCTTTTTTACCAGGTTTAAAGCGGCGGGTTGAGCCAACGTGATGCGCGCGGTTGCCAGGCCCAAAACCGCTCCCAATATAATTCCTTGTTTCATTTTCATAATCACCTCGGCAATAGGTTCGCCTTATTATCACCAAAAGTCAATTGCCGGCCTCTGCCGTAACTGGAACGGATTTGCAAAAGTTCTTTTTCTTTCAGCCCCCGGGGCTTAACTTGCCGCACGCAAAATGGGACTAAAACTGTTTAATACGTTGTCGCGTTCGCTGCAGGAATTCGCGCCGCTGGCGCCGCCCAGGGTCGGGATGTATTGCTGCGGCCCTACGGTGTATGACTTTGCCCACATCGGAAATTGGCGCACGTTTGTCTTCGGCGACCTGGTGCGCCGCACCCTCGCGTTTAACAATTTCCAGGTCACCCACGTCATGAACATCACGGATGTGGAAGACAAAATCATCAAAGGCGTGCGAGAAACCGGCAAATCGCTACGCGAATTCACCGGCAAATATGAATCGGCGTTTTTTGAGGATCTGAAAACGCTCAACTGCCTGGAACCGCACCACAAACCGCACGCGACCGAATATATATCGGACATTATCGCAATCATCGAAAGGCTGATTGGGCGCGGCTTTGCTTATAAGGCCGCGGACGGCTCAGTTTATTTTTCCATCGAAAAGTATCGGGGCGCCGGTTGCATCTATGGAAAGCTGTTAAAATTAAATTTTGAGGAACTTCGCGCCGGTGAACGCGTCAAAAGCGACGAGTATGCGAAGGAATCCGTCGCCGATTTTGCTCTGTGGAAAGCCCGCACGCCTGAGGACGGCGCTGTCTTTTGGCCGGGTCCATTTGGCGAGGGCCGGCCCGGCTGGCACATCGAGTGCAGCGCCATGAGCATGAAAATCCTTGGGGAAGGTTTCGACCTGCACCTGGGCGGCGAAGATTTGATATTCCCGCATCACGAGGATGAAATTGCCCAAAGCGAGGGCGCCACGGGCCGGCCGTTTGTAAAATATTGGCTGCATGGAGCGCATTTGCTCGTGGAAGGAAAAAAAATGAGCAAATCCCTGGGCAACTTCTTTACACTGCGCGATTTGCTGGCCAAAGGGTTCTCCGGCCGCGAGATCCGATATTTGCTTTTGCAATCGCATTACCGTGAGACATTCAACTTTACGATTGAAGGGCTCGAAGGCGCGCGCACGGCATTGGGCCGGATTGACGAGTGCATGTCCAGGCTTAAGGAACTGGCGGGACAAACCGCCGCAAACCCGGACGAATCATTGATTTCGAAGGTTAGGACGTTCATGGACGATGATTTGAATGTCTCGGCGTCCTGGGGCGCCGTTTTCGAGTGGATTCGAGAATTGAACCGGGCTATGGCAACGAACCAACTTTCAGCTGGCGCCGCCGCCACGGCGCTATCCACCTGGCGGAAGATTGGACTGGAGCTTTTTGGACTGAACCTGCCAGGCGAGGTCGAAGTGCCGGCGGACATTAACGCATTATTTGAAGCTCGACAAACCGCGCGCAAAACGAAAGATTTCCAAAAGTCTGACGCAATCCGAGACGAGCTCAAATCGAAAGGCTGGGCTATCGAAGACACGCCCAAAGGCCCGAGACTGAAGAAAATTTAACCGCCGTCGCCCGGCCAACTCCGCAATGCAACAGGGGCTTTTCATTACGTTCGAAGGAACCGAAGGCTGCGGCAAATCCACACAGGTGGAATTGCTGGGGCGTCAATTGCGCGCGATGGGCTATCGCGTTCGCGCGCTGCGCGAGCCGGGCGGCACATCCATTGGCGAAGAAATCC
>DASYZW010000706.1:0-5882 GCA_035945915.1 Verrucomicrobiia bacterium
TCATTCATCGTCAGTTGGCGTCAGACCATAGGCGTGGACTTGCCAGCCGGTCTTCTGGCAGAGAGTTTTAATGAAGTCCTGTCGATCGACATCCTCCAGGAAAATCCTGCCCCGCCGATTACCCCGGCTCATCAAATGGTACATCGCTCCGCTGTATTCCAGCCGAAGTTTGCGCGGCATTCCCGGAACCTACCCAACCCGCATAAATGCCGTCAACCCAACAATGCACTTATCTATGGGTTGACCCCTTTACTCGGCTTGATAACTGCCCTCAAAACCGTGTTGCGCCACCAGATCCTGGTAGATGCGCTGGGCACTCAACCCGGCAGCCAAGGCCGCCTCAATCTGACCTAACCACGGCCAGCACAAACTTTGCCGACCTGCGGTCGAGCCGAGGGTCGAAATGGCCGGTTTTGATTGCCCCAGCCGCAAATAGCGGCCTGCCGTTTCACGGTTAATGTCCAGTTCCCGCGCAATCCGCCGGGCCGACCAGCCATGCGCTGCCAAGGTCAAAATCGAATGTTGTAGGCTCACGTTGAGTTCGTTCATCGCGCCCTTGTGCAACATCCCTCGCACAGAACGCAACTCCCCCCTCAGAGTGGCTGGTTTTCATTCGACCCTCCCTGGCTGGTTTTGACTGACCGCTGACACTCGAAACGGGCCCCTGCAAAATTTAAATCATTTTTCTATTCGCACGTTCAATACATTAGATTGAACACGCAACTTGTCACCGTCATAATATTGGACAGCTTTTAACATATACGCCCCCGGCTCAATGTTCTTATTAATCCACTCCATTCCAAACGCCCCCAAATAATGGCTCAACCCTACACGAATCTGCCATTTATGCACTTGCCCCGGCGTCACCAAGTTTACTATGTCTCCACCCAAATTTGCGCGATTACCAAGCTCCGGTTGTGTAAGTTGGTATGCTTTCCCGCTATCTCCCGTCAGCGACACAATACAACTGCCTAAATGCAAATCGTTCGTTGACTTGTTCCGCACAACTGCAAAAACGGCCATGTCAGAACCCACGGCATAACTGCTATTCGTGACGCTTATAGATAACGTCACCCCGCCGCTCTGAGATTGCAGACCATTTGTCGGTTGAGCTATGCATACGCCCACCAAAAGAAAAGCCCCAAACGCCACGCCAACTAATTTTCTACTCATAATTGTATTTGAAACTGAAGGTTATGAAAATCATTTGTCCACGCTGGGTACAAGAGGTGTTCAAAATCCTTGACGAACATCTTGTAAAGACTATTAGGATGTTCGGCACAAAGTTCAATCCAGCAATTCTACCTGTAATAACACGGGTATTAGAAAATCAGGTTTAGATTTGATAGGTGTTTTGGGCAACATTCTCACATAACGAGTGCAAACATTTTTTCCGTCAAGCGTCTGGCTAAATCCTCGCCATGCAACCCATCGCTGCTTTTCTTTTAAACCTTCAATATGCACCATCAGAGTGTCGCCCGTCATTCCACCAGCTATTACTCTTATTTTGCCAGGGAAATTTTCTAGTTTTAGCCTTCCTCCTTCAATGGCTAACCACCAGTCGGGTGATCCTATTAGCCCATACGTCAATTCAATCCCCGCTTCACTCTTGGAAAGCGAAGCCTTTTGCTTCAATTCAAGGCCAACAGCATCCCGGCGAATGTCATAGACTATGCGCTGTGAATCTGGTGGCAATAGATCTTTAATCATATTTGTTAATGACTTTTAAATGCATTCCCGAGTCTCAAAAAATGTGTAGGCCCATGGCGGAATCGTCCTGGCGCGGTGCGGATGCCTGCGGCTGGCGGATTGAGCGGGTCTGCGTCCCTGCCAGAAACCCACCCATTTCTCACTCAACATTCCTCATTGTTGAAGACCCTCCTCGTTTACACCGGCACGAAGCAAGGCTACAATTTTTTTCCCGTCAACCGCTCGTACGCTTCCAGATATTTTGCCGTAGTTTTGGAGACGACGTCGTCCGGTAATTTCGGGCCCGGCGGGGTTTTGTCCCAGTCCAATGTTTCAAGATAATCACGGACGAATTGCTTGTCGAAACTCGGCTGGCCTTTGCCGGGAGCGTATTGGTCAGCGGGCCAGAACCGCGAGGAATCCGGCGTGAGCACTTCGTCGATCAACACTAATTTCCCGGTCGCGTCGTCGATGCCAAACTCGAATTTTGTGTCCGCGATGATAATGCCGCGTTTGCGGGCGTAATCCCGGGCGAAATGATAAATCTTCAGGCTTGCCGCGCGGGCCTGTTCGGCGATGTCGGCGCCGGCAATTTGTCTGGCCTGTTCGAAGGAGATGTTCTCGTCATGGCCGGACTCGGCCTTCGTGGACGGCGTAAAGAGCGGCTCCGGCAATTCGGAAGATTCTTTCAAACCGCCGGGCAATTTGATGCCGCAGACCGTTTGTGACTTTTGATACTCTTTCCATCCGCTGCCGGCCAGATAACCGCGCACGATGCATTCAATCGCCAGCGGTTTGCATTTCTTCACGATCATGTAGCGCCGCCCGATTTTGTTCGCGAACGGCTGCAAATTGGCCGGCAACGGGTCGCCCGATTTTGAAACCAGGTGGTTCGGCTGGAATGACTCGGTCTGGCTGAACCAGAAATAGGAAATCTGCGTGAGCACTTCGCCTTTGCGCGGGATGCCGTTGGGCATAATGACGTCGAAGGCGGAAATGCGGTCGCTGGCGACAAAGAGCAGCCGCTCGCCCAGGTCAAAAATCTCGCGCACCTTGCCGCTCTTAATTTTTTTAAGTCCCGGCAGTTCCAGTTGAAGGACGGTTTCGTTTTGTAAATTTGACATGCGCGAAATTATTAAGAGCGAGCGCCAAAATTCAAGAAAGAATAAGTTAACGCCACCCAAATCGCCGCAAAGCCCTGGCTTGCGGGGGCGGTGAGGTCATTTTTAATAAACAGCATGAGGTTCGACCGGACCGGTTCGCCCCATTTAATGTCGAGCAATCCAGCCGCCGCCAACCACAAGGTCGTCCTGATAGAACACCGCGGCCTGCCCTGGCGTAATGGCCCGTTGCGGTGAATGGAGTTTTACTTTCACGCAACCGTTTTCAGAGGGCGATACCGTCGCAGGCGCGCCCGGATGATTATAGCGGATTTTCGCGGTAACTTCGATGGGTTCTTTGAGCCGGTCAAATGGAATCCAATTGCAGTTTGAAGCCGTGAATTCGGCGCGGTCAAGTGCCGCGCCATCACCCACGACGACACGGTTGTTTTCCGCGTCCAATTCGACGACGTAAACCGGTTCCGGTGTGGTAATGCCCAGGCCGCGCCGCTGGCCGATGGTGTAAAACTCGATGCCATCGTGATGGCCGAGCACCTGGCCGCGCAGATCCACGATATCGCCCCGATGCTTTTGCACGAGGTTCGCCTGTTGGAGAAAGCCGCCGTAATTGTTGTCCGGCACAAAGCAGATTTCCATGCTTTCCTCCTTGTCCGCGGTCTTGAGGTTGCAATGGCGCGCCACGGCGCGGGTATCGCTTTTGGTCTTTTCACCCAGGGGAAACATGGCGCGCGCAAGTTGGTCCTGTCGCAATGAGAAAAGAAAATAACTCTGGTCCTTGCGCGGGTCGCGTCCGCGTTTGAGCAAATGACGCGAACCGTCGTTGCTCCGTTCAATCCGCGCAAAATGGCCGGTGGCGATAAAATCCGCTCCCAATTGGTCCGCGCGGTCAATGAGGCGGCCGAACTTCAGGTTTTGATTGCACATCACACACGGATTGGGCGTGCGCCCGGCCTTGTATTCATCCGCAAAATATTGGATGACGTGTTTCTGAAACTCAGCGGCTTCATCGATGAGGTAGTAGGGAATGCCCAGTTTATCACAAACTGACCGGGCGTCCGTTACAGCCTGTGGCCCACAGCACTTGTCTTCCGCGCGGTTGACGCAATCCTGCGGCCAGAGCTTAAGCGTGATGCCGATGACATCGAAGCCTTGTTCCAGCAAAAGCGCGGCGGTGGCGGAGGAATCTACTCCACCGCTCATGCCACAAACCACCCGCTGACGCTTTTGCGAAGTCACAAGCAAACAGGATATAATATCCGGCCAAAGTGTAAAATGCTTTGGTCGCAGTTTTCCGCGCGCGGAATCGACACACGCACCGTCGTCTAAGGGTCCTAAAGGATGCTTCAGATTTGCGGAGAGCCGGCCTGTTTTTGTCACCAGAATGTTACAAGTTTGGAGCCGTTTTCCGGTATTATCCCCCGCGCTTGACCGAATGATTATGTTTCCAATAAATCTCCGACGCCTCCGCATTTTTCCTGTCGTCGTGGCGCTTTGCCTGTCGCTCCTGCCAGTGGCGGCGAAGGACCTCCACTATCTCCCGGATGGCAAGCCCAATGCGATCGCGCTGCTGGCGCCGCCGCCTTTGCCGGATTCGCCCGAGCAAGCTGCGGATTTGCAGGAAGTTCGAACTGTCAGCCAGGCGGCGCCGGAGGCCGACGTGGCCACGGCTAAAACCGAAACCAAATTCACCATCTTTACTTTCGAGCCGGAGATCGGTCGTTTCTTCGAGCCGGGCAAATTTCCAAAAACCGAAGCGCTTCTCAACAACGCCCATGCCGACGCTGAAACGGTGGTGGACAAAGCCAAGGATTACTGGAAACGCCCGCGCCCGTATAAAGTGGATCCCAGCCTGGCAGCCGGAAAACTCGAAAAAAGCTTTAGTTATCCGAGCGGTCACTCGACTGAGTCCATGGTCCTGGCGCTCGTGATGGCGGATTTATTTCCGGAACACCGCGACGCAATCATCGGCGAAGCCCGGAACATCGGCTGGCATCGGGTGGAAATCGCCCGGCACTATCCCACAGATATCTACGCCGGACGCGTCCTGGCGCAGGCGATAGTGCGTGAGATGAAAAAGGACGCGGATTATCAAAAAGACTTTGCGGCGGCTAAAGAGGAACTTGCCGCGGCCCAGGTCGCGGGACCGAAATGATTTGAAGCAAAATTGACTGCCCCGGGGCTGGAGCTTCATTGGAACATGGATTTAGGGATTGCGTAAAACCGGCGCCGCGTACGCACGCGCTTCGATACAAGCGCGTTCGACTATTCAGAACCATGCCTTTTTTATTGCAACAGGCGGCCGTTGTCCACGCCACCCCTGAAACCTTGAACCCTGAACCTAAAACCTTTAAATTCATCGCCTTTGCGATGAAAATAAAAGAAATAGCCGGTTCCGTTGTCGCGCCAAAAGGATTTTTGGCGGGTGGCGTGTTTTCGAACATCAAGAAACTCGGCACAGGCAAGGGATCGGACAAGGGACAAAAACGCGATCTGGCGCTGATCGTTTCTGAAATGCCGGCCACGGCCGCGGGTTTGTTTACGACAAACCAAATTTGCGCCGCTCCTGTAAAAATTTCCATGGCCCACCTGCGCAACCGCGGCGCCCGGGCCATCGTGGCCAACTCCGGAAATGCCAATGCGTGCACCGGAAAACAGGGATTGCGTGATGCCAAGGCGATGGCGGAAACCGCCGGACGCGAGCTGAATATTGCCCCGGGAAATATATTTGTCGGATCCACCGGTAGAATTGGCCTGTCCATGCCGATGGACAACGTGCGGCGCGGCATTGTGGCGGCCGTGAAAGTTTTGGGAAATTCGGCCGAGCACGCCGATCACGCGGCCGAGGCCATCATGACGAGCGATACCAGGCCAAAACAAATTGCTGTCGAATTTGTCCTGGGTAAAAAGACGGTCCGAATCGGCGGCATGTGCAAAGGCGCCGGAATGATTCAACCCGGCATGAGCCCGACCGGCAAGCGACCGGCAACCCAACCCCTTCATGCCACAATGTTATGCTTCCTCACGACCGATGCGGCTGTCGATGCAAAAGTGTTGCAGACCGCGCTAAACGAG
>DASYZW010000707.1:0-3117 GCA_035945915.1 Verrucomicrobiia bacterium
GAGGGCGGGCGAAATGTTAGCGGCGAGAGCCGGTGACAATACGATTTCCTGTCCGTTGGTCAGGGAATAATTTTGGGAAGCCGTTTTCAAATCTACGGATCCGTCCAATAGCGCAAGCCGGGTGGCAGAATCAACATCGGAGACCGCAAGCAGGAATTCCGTGCCGCGAATCGCGCCGGTGGCAAGCGGGGTTTCAAATTCTATGTCCGCGGGCCGTTCGCGATCCAAAAAATATAAGATTCCACGGCGTAAACCGAAGCGGCGATGGGTTGGCAGTGCCGGCGGCTGAATCTCTAAAATACTATTGGCTCCGATTCGGATGACGCTCCGGTCGGAAAGTTGCAACGTGGCCTGGCTGTCGTCCGAAGTACGCAGCCGGCAGCCGGGTTCCAGTTCCAGTTTGACGGACGCAACAAACCAGTTGGTGGAATTGGGGCGGGAGTACAGGACGGTGCCCGAGAAAGCAACGAGTTCGCTGGCAGCGCTGGAATTGGTTGACCCTGGAGGCTCTGAGTAAACCAGCCGGGGCATCGCCAGCAGCAGCACAATCAAGCAATATAGGGTGAACGGCACCGCGCGTTTAAGGAGCGAAACGGACATCGGCTTATGTATTTCAGCAGCTAACGTGCCTCAGGAGGATTCGCAAGTTTCCTGAAGAGTTTGCAAGTTTTCTTCTGTTCTGACAGTCGTCCTGGTCCGAAATCGAGCCAGCGATGGTCCGATTATGCGCCGGGCCGTCACCTGGATTGCGAGGCGGCGACTCGCAGTTCCGGCCATTTCTCCAGCCGGCGCAGCAAGGACTGATGATTGATGCCCAGTCTCGCCGCGGCGCGGCGAATGCCGCCGCCTTCGGCGATCAGCGCCTGCTGGATAAGGCGATATTCCTGCATATCTATCGCGTTAAGCTGGCGAACGTTTGCCGGTTCCGCCGCCGTGGCCGCGGCCAAAGGCGCGATGGAAACATCCGAAGTCGAAGGCAGCCATGCCGGATCGATCGAGAGCCAGCTCATGTTTTCGGCCGTGTGAAGCAACCCCCGTTCGAGCAGATTGCGCAATTCGCGCACGTTGCCGGGGAAACGATATTTTCGCAAGGCTTCCATGTCGCCGGCTCTTATGGACGGCTTTTTGCGGGAATATTTTTCGCACAGCCGTGTGAGTAGAAAATCGATAATCGCTTCCAGATCGGACATCCGGTCACGAAGGGCCGGCAAGTGGACTGTGACGACAGCCAACCGATACATCAAATCCTCGCGAAACCCCCCGCGCTTGACTTCCTCCGATAATGAACGGTTGGTTGCGGCGATGATCCGGCCCGAAAACTTCCGCAGGACGCTGCTGCCCAGCGACCGGTACTCGCGCGATTCTAAAAAGCGCAACAGTTTGGCTTGCTGCGCCAGTGGCATCTCGGTGATTTCGTCCAAAAACAAAGTGCCCTGCAGGGTTGCTTCAATCAGTCCTTCCCGGCGGCGGTCGGCGCCGGTAAATGCGCCTTTTTCCGCCCCGAACAGCTCGGACTCAAACATATCCGGAGGCACGGCCGAACAATTCAGGGGCATGTAGGGCGCCGGCGCGGTAGCGCCCGGGTGGGACAGCTCATGAATCCATCGGGCGGCCAGGTCCTTGCCGGTGCCAGTTTCGCCGGTAAGCAAAACGGTGGTCTCAGGATGGCGCGCAACCCGGCGCAGAGAAGCCAGCACCTCGCGAATTTGGGGCGAATCCCCGATCAATTCGACCGCCTCGGCTGCGGTGTCGGGATGCGCCCACCGTTGCCGGGCGCGATTAAGGCAGGCCATGAAATCCGGCAGGTTCAGCGGTTTTGTCAGATAATCGAATAAACCATTGCGCGTCAATTCCACGGCTTGCGCAAGTTCTGGAACCCCCGTAATCATCACAACAACGGATTCGGGGCAATGACGCGCCAACTGGGGAAAAAATTCATAACCGGTGCCGTCCGGAAGGCGATTATCGAGGACGACCAATTGAAAGACGCGTTTTTCGACGATTTCTCGAGCAGTCTTCAATTCGGAGCAAATCGTGGTCTCGCCACCTTCATTCCGAATGGCCCGTGCCAGCATCGAAACAAATCCGGCATCGTCATCGACGATCAGGCATGAAAATTTATTCGGAGAACTCATTCAATTTAATCTAAAGAATATCAACCCCGCATACGTTCCACGACTTAAGGAGTGTGTACCCGAACAAATAAATTGTTGTTGGTGGTCGAGTTGGTGACCCACAAGATTCCCCCATAATCTGGAAACAAACTCGAAAACTGGTTCCAGGAGCCCAGATCCGAAGATGAGTCCGCGGTATATTGGTATCCCCGTACGCCGGGGAATATCGACACAAGGGAACCCGGATAGGTTATAACTTGCGGATTGCTGAGAACTGAAACTTGTGCGGGAGTGCTGGTAACTGAGCCGGAATAATTGGTGACCACCACGAAATAGGTTCCGGCATCCGCCGCAGCGGGTTTGGATAGCAAAAGGGTCGGATTGGTCGCGGATCGTATTTTCGCGTTATTTTTCCACCATTGGTAGGCGACCGGGGCGGTTCCCGCTGCAGTGACACTCAATGCCACAGCGGTTCCGGCGCCCACCGTCAGACTTCGGGGTTGACTGGATACGACCGGCGGCGAAGGGGGTACGCCGGCGGCCAAGCTATAGTTGATATGGATCACGCCACGAGCGCCATTGACTCCACTTGCAACAATGAAATAATTTTCTCCATTGGTGACTTCAAACTGAATAAAACTCGTTGTGTTTGTCCCGGTTCCGTCACTGTTATTGTCGCACGCAAGCTGGACCAGGTTCGAGTAATTGAGTAATTGGTTTGTGTAAGTGAAGGCGGCCAGCAGTGTGGGAATAGCGCTGCCTCCGGTATCCACCGACAGCAATCCTGTGGCCGGCGCAGTATAGGAAAACCAATAAGCGGCGCCCGGCGGAACCCCGCAGATCGATGGTGCGGCAGGATCGATCACGGCATTAGTTGTATTGTAAATCTGCGTGCCGTTATAACCGATGTTGACATTGCCGCTTGCGGCCGGGTTCAGACCGGACTGGGCGGCATCAGCAATTTTGGAACGAGCCAATGCATACTGCTGGCCTTCCGAATTTA
>DASYZW010000708.1:0-5443 GCA_035945915.1 Verrucomicrobiia bacterium
AACGGCAGCCGCGTCCTGGTGGTCGGTCTGGCCTACAAACCGAATGTGGATGATGAGCGGGAATCGCCGAGTTATACGCTGATGGAGCTCTTGAAGGAACGCGGGGCTGATGTGGCTTACTACGATCCTTATGTCCCGGTAATTCGTCCGACGCGCGAGCATGCCCATTGGTCCGGCACCCGTTCGGTGGACTGGACTCGCCAAACAGTGGAGAGTTTTGACGTCGCTATTGTCGCGACAAACCACCAGGCGGTGAACTTTCAGGAACTGGCCGATTGGTCCCCATGCATTGTGGATACACGCAACGCCATGTCCGGTGTTAAGACAAAACCGGGACATGTCTGGAAGGCGTAGGAGACGGCGCGTGCCGCACGACAGGGAAGCGACGGCGGGTGACAAGATTCTCGACCGAGGCTAATATCGTTGAACACATGAAAGAACATTTGGCCTAAACGAGACAACGTGACCCAAAGCTTTTATGGCATATTAGTTCGGAAAGAACGCTGGGGGCTGTCCGGGTGGGCGAGATTGGTGGTCGGGGTGACCGTTTTGCTGGTTGGCTGGCTGTTCCTGATGGAAATTCATCCGTTTCTAGCTGTCACACATCGTGAAAATGCAAAAATCCTGGTGGTGGAAGGCTGGGTAGACCAATATGCTATCAACGCTGCCGTGAAGGAATTTAAAAGCGGCCATTACGAAAAGATTCTTGTCACCGGCGGACCGGTCGTCGGGAGCGGAGGCTACAGCAACGATTTCATGACGGAAGCCAGCGTCGGCGCGGACCTCTTAATTAAGACCGGAATTCCGGCGGAATGCGTTCAAATGGTCCCGTCTCGCGTGTGGAACCAAAATCGCACCTATTATTCCGCCGTCGCCCTGCGTGACTGGTTCAGCAGGCACAACATGCAGTTCCCAAGCGTGAATGTTTTGACCGAAGAAGCCCATGCCCGCCGCACCTGGCTGCTGTTTCAGGAAGCCTTTGGTCGCGGCGTTCGCGTGGGAATTATCTCGGTTCCAAATCCGGATTACGACGAGAGCCACTGGTGGCGTTACAGCGACGGTGTGCGGGATATCATCGACGAAGCCATTGCTTATGTTTACGCGAAGTTTTTCTTCTGGCCGCCTAAGTCGTAACCGTTTGGTATTGTTTACTAATAAAATGCCAAACAAATCCTAAAGTTTTCGTCAGCAAATGAAAGAGGAATTCCGTGAACTTTACCGGTATCGTGAGTTGTTCTACACGCTCACCTGCCGTGACATCAAGGTTCGCTACAAGCAATCCGTGATGGGCTTTCTTTGGGCGCTTCTGATGCCGACCCTCATCGTTGGGGCTGGTATCGTCGTTCGCTACGGCTTTGCCTTTGCTTCAGGCAAAAACCTTGAGAATGTGGACATCGCGGGTGTGGCCGTAAAGTCCGTTCCTTGGGCCTTTTTGGTATCCAGTATTCGATTTAGCTGCATTAGCCTCACCGCTAACACGACTCTTGTGACAAAAATCTATTTTCCAAAGGAAATCTTTCCTTTGGCCGCCGTGGGGGCTTGTCTGTTCGACTTTGCTGTGGCATCCGGTGCCCTGGTTATTCTTTTGGTCATTCTCAAGGTCGGTTGGAGCATCTACCTTCTGTGGCTTCCAACATTGCTCTTGACAATGATGTTGCTCGGCGCCGGTATCAGCATGATCGTGTCAGCGGGCAGTCTGTTCTTTCGTGATGTGAAATACATTGTTGAAGCCGTCCTAACTTTTGCCATTTTCTTTACCCCCGTCTTTTACGATGTTCGGATGTTCGGAGACAAGGGTGAATGGCTGTTATTGAATCCAGCCGCCCCCATTTTGGAAGGCATTAACGACTGTGTCGTGCGCCACCAATCCCCAAACTTGTCGTGGCTTGCTTACAGTTCATTTTTTGCCCTGATTACATTTTTCCTCGGATACGCATTTTTTAAACATCTGGAACCCGCCTTCGCAGAGAGCGTTTGACTTGAAGAATTATGTCTAATGTCGCGCTACGGATGGATTGCGTTTACAAAATGTTTCGCAAGGGTGAGGTCTTTAATTCCCTTCGGGACTTGATTCCCGCGTTAACCGGAAGGATGTTCAACCGCCAGGATTTAAGCTCGACCGACCAGCGGGAATTTTGGGCATTGGAGGACCTCTCATTTGAGGTAAAGCGCGGAGAAGCTTTTGGGATCATCGGCCACAACGGAGCCGGGAAGAGTACCGCTTTGAAAATACTAAGCCGTATTATGAAGCCCACCAGGGGCGGGATTCAGGTCAACGGACGCCTCTCCGCACTGATTGAAGTTACGGCGGGATTTCATCAGGACTTTACCGGGAGGGAGAATATTTTTCTCCACGGCGCAATCCTCGGTATGAGCAAGCGGGAAATCAGGTCCAAGCTCGACCAGATCGTCGCCTTTTCCGGACTTGAGGAGTTCATTGACACGCCGGTTAAACGTTATTCCTCAGGAATGTACGCAAGGCTGGGTTTTTCAGTGGCAGCGCACGTCAATCCGGATGTCCTTATCGTGGATGAAGTTCTGAGTGTTGGCGACTATGTTTTTCAACGGAAATGCGTCGAACGAATGAGGGACGTCATCCGCAGTGGGGCGGCCGTAGTTTTTGTCTCGCATAATTTGAAAAATATCACCGAGTTCTGCGACTCATGCCTCCTGCTGGAAAGAGGGAAGGCGGTCAAGACCGGACCTGCACAGGATGTCATTTCAACGTATATGAACAGGTCCAGGAACGAACATCTGATTGACGATGAGATTCCCGTGAGAATTTCCAAAGTCACAGTTCGAAACCGTTTTGGTGAATGCCTGCGCTTTCAATCCGGCGAGAAGGCGTGGGTTGACGTCGAGCTCCGCGCCAATTCCCCTTGCAGTAAGTTATCACTTTCGATCTACTTGCTGGATGAGCAGTTCCAATGCGTCTTTGATACGTCCAGCGAACGTCTTGGACACGGCAATTTCTCACTTAACAAGGGCGACGTTTATCATTGCAGCTTCGAACTTGATTTAAACCTTGCGAACGGCATTTTTCATCCCTCCATCCTGATTCACCGGTACGATACCCAAACCTCGTACGATCGATGGGAGCCGGCAGCGACAATCCATATTAATTCTGAGGCTGATGTGCGCGGAGCCGTTAATTGTTTTCCAAAAGTTGTGCGGCAGGCTGTGCAGGCGCCTGGCAATTTCAATCCTCCTGGGCAAATTTTGGCCGGTACTAAAAATAATGCCGCCGCCCAGCCTGTGCAGCCAACTACTCATGGCAGGCTATGACGAATTCCACGGACTATATCGGCAATATACCGCTCGTCAGTATCATTATCCCATGTTTTAACGCGGAGAAATGGATTGAGTCTGCTATCCAAAGCGCCTTGGATCAGACATGGCCTAACAAGGAAGTTATCGTGATTGATGACGGTTCCCGTGATCTAAGTTTGAGTGTCATCAAAAAATTCGGCAAAAAGGTAGTGGTGGAATCGGGCCCAAATAAAGGCGGCTGTGTTGCTCGTAATCGTGGTGTTGAGCTTGCTCACGGTGAGTGGATCCAATTTCTGGACGCCGATGACGTGTTGCTTCCAGATTGTATTGCAGCCAAAATGGCCGCGCCTCGAACATCAAATGAGCGGATTTGCTGTGACTTAGCGCCACTGGAGGCTGCCAACGCGATTCCATTTCCTGACTTCTGGAATGCAAGCCGGTACGACTTGGAATTCATAATTCGATCTGGACCCCCGCAAACAGCTGCGCCTTTGCTTCGCCGAGAGGACCTTCAGACTGTGAACGGATTTCGGGTCGGCCTTCACTGCGCGCAGGAGTTTGAATTGTACTTGAGACTGGCAATTCGAATTGGAATATCGTTCGTCTCCCACCGCAAAATAGGCGTTCTGATTCGGCAGCGGAAAGGCAGTGTCAGCGATCGACCATATCACGAATGGTCGCTTGTAAAGGGAAACATTTTGGTGGACGCGGTTCAATCTTTGAAAGATGCAAAATGTGATCAAAAATGCTGTCGGGACGCAATTGCCCAGCGATTAACCTTCTTGGCAAGAGATTTATACAGAAATGGCAGGTTTGAGGATGCGGCCAGATTTGCTTCGGAAGCAAGACGAATTAGCACGCTCTGGTACGAAGGTGTTTATAAGTCCTTGCCTGCAACGTTGGCCGCACGTGCGTTAGGTTTCACGGGATTTGAAGCGATGCATCGCCTTTACCGTACGCTTGGGCAAAGCGAGGCAACGCGGCCTTTACCGGCTTTGCCTAAATGCTGACATCAATTTCAAATCCATGAGTAGTCCGTCAGTCAGCATAGGTTTGCCGGTATTTAACGGCGAAGTCAGGATCGGTCGCGCTTTGGACTCAATCCTGAATCAGGATTTCATGGATTTTGAGGTTATTATATCTGACAATGCTTCCACTGATAATACCCGATCCGTGTGCCTCCAATATGCCCAGAGGGATTCGCGCATTCGCTATTTTAGAAACGAAACCAACATCGGGGTGAATCCAAACCACGACCGCGTATTTCATTTGTCCACCGGAACATATTTTGCCTGGTTCGCGGATGATCTTGAGTATTTACCGGGAATGCTACGCCGCTGCGTCGACGTAATGAAATCAGCGCCATCTTCCGTGGCGCTCATCTATCCAAAGTGTGAAATGATCTTCGATCAGCAATCGCTTGATGCCCGTTCCCTCGCTTCCTTTGAAGCCAGGGAGCGTACGCCTCACGGGAGGTTGAAGACAGTCATTCGAAATGTCATCATGGTCAATCAGTTCTTCGGTCTTGCCAAACGCGAACTTTTGGCAAAAACCAAATTGAACGGGCTATATGCCTCCTCGGATTATGTATTGTTGGCTGAGTTGGCCCTGTTGGGAGAGCTTTGGGAAGTTCCTGAAACTCTCATCAAGCGCAGAATTGACTTTGACCGTGGGACGGCCGCGGTTTTTCGTGACAAAAAGGCATGGAGTTTATGGTCCGGCGCCAGGAAAGAGGGGCTCAAAAATGCGCTTGCAAATCGCGAAAGGCTTGCTTTGGAGTACTTATTGGCGGCCTGGCGTAGTCCGATCGCGCCGATCGAAAAAGTGAAGTGCTTGATGTGTATATTGCCGACTTATTACTCACGGACATCCAGTACAGCGGATGCCGTTTTGACGTTTGCCAGTCCCTGGCGATGGAAGTGCTTTTCAACAGCGCATGCGTCAACCCGTCAAATTCAGTAACTAGCCTCAGGCATGGGGATCACGACAACAACGTTGCCAATGGTTACCACTGGGCGTTTCCCGCTCTCGGAATTAAACATTCTGCTGCTGACCCCCTATACAGGCGGGAATTTAGGTGACGCGGCGATCCAGGAAGCGCTTATTCACCATATCCGAAAGCGCTTTCCGGCGCCGGAGATTCATTTGATTACACTCTGTCCCCGCGTCACCA
>DASYZW010000709.1:0-6477 GCA_035945915.1 Verrucomicrobiia bacterium
CGCCGCCCGGCCGTGGGGCCCATGCTCTTTGTTGATGATTGTCACGTAAACACTTTGGTCGTCGCCTAGAACTGTATGCACGCTCACGTTAAGGTTGTCCGGATTCGAAATCGTCGACGGTACAAAGCGTCCGTGCCGGCCGATATCAAAGGCTTTGATGCCGTAACCGAGCGGGCGCACTGCGAAACCGTCCGGCGTACTGAAATAGTCCGTATACCTGGAGGGCCGCAATTCGGCGCCGGCCGCCACTTTATCGCCGGTGTGAAAATTGAGGCCATCGGCGCCGTGCTCCGCCCACCAATACATGAAGTCCAACCCCCATAACGCGGAGGCGAAGGTATCACTCACGTCAGAAGCGCCGCCATTGTAAAAATTGTTTGCTTCCTCGAGGCGATACGACAGCCCTTCTGCCAGCGTGGCGGGTCCGAAGCCATCGTACAGCCGCTGGCACGATGCCATAAAATTCGGCGACAACATTTCTTCGCGGCCGATTTCCGGGCTCGGCACTTTGTCTCCGGCCCGGCCCGGATACAGATGCGTGGTAATCATGGACACGTGATGACCCTGGCCGAAAGCGTCGAGAAATTCCCGGGGCCACACCGGGTTGGCATCCGTGCTGGGTCCGCAAAATGTCGCACCGGGTGCGGCTTTTATGATCGTGTCTGCAAAGCGTTCCCATTCCTTTTGATACGCGGAGAATTCAAGGCGTGGGCCCTTTCTGGGAACGCCGCCGACCCAATTAGTCGTTCGCGGATAAGCCGTTGGCTCCTGGCCAATCGAAAAGCAGGCAATTTGGTTCGGGTAATGGTCCATGATGTATTTCGCTGTGCGGGCGTCGTAATCCGGATCGCCATCGTGCAGCCGCAAACAATAAATAACCTTCACGTTCGCCGCTTTGGCAAAAGCAAAAAGGCTGTCAATATCGGCTTGGCCGGGTGCCTGCCGCCAGTTTCGGTCGGCTGTGTTGCCTCCTACCCGGAGATCCTTCACACCCAGGGTTTGGAACAGGTTGATTAGACGCGTATTGTCGGGCCTGAAATAGCGGAGACCGTCCGGGCCGGGCAGCAGTTGCGTCAATTCAAAGCTGAGGCCCGTGAAGTCCGGCGAAATCGCCGCGCCGGGATGCCTGGTGTCTACAGAAATGGACAGGGGGGACGATTGGGCGAAG
This sequence comes from Verrucomicrobiia bacterium, assembly GCA_035945915.1. Taxonomy (GTDB): domain Bacteria; phylum Verrucomicrobiota; class Verrucomicrobiia; order Limisphaerales; family UBA11358; genus UBA11358. The sequence continues at coordinate 1,169 of DASYZW010000709.1, forward strand.
GCGCGCGTTGTGGGAGCGAAAACGGCGAGCGTCAAAAGCGCTGCGGCGGTGCGCGACAAGGAAACCACCCATTTTCGGGGCCTCAAAATTAAAAGTATTTGGTTCATATCTACTAATTCCTGGTTTGCCCGGCGGCGATTGCATCGTTGGATTGAATCCACAATACGGGTTGCGTGATTGCGATATTTCGCCGCACCTCGTTATTCGTCGGGTCGGCGGATAATTTGAGCCAGAGGTCGAGATATTTTTGATCTCCATACGCCAGGCCCGCAAACAGGAGCGAAGGTTGGCGAGCCGGCCAGCCGTTCCAGGCCTGGATGTCCCGACGGCGGCCATCGGCCAGCCATTTGCCCTTGTCATCCAGATACGGATACATGAAATCCATCGCCTTCCGGATGCCGCGCCCGCCCGGCGTCTGAAATTGCCACAGATTGTCGCCTGGCGTTGACAGAACCTGGCATAGCGTCGCCATGTTATCTAATTGAAATATGGAATATCCGTACGGTTTGGTGCGCGCCAGTTCGCGGGGAAAGCTGCCGTCAGCGCCCATTTGTTTCGCGATGAAAACGTTTTTAAACCGGTCACGACATTCCGCGAGTTCCCTGGCATCCCCGGTAAACTTTGCGAAAACGGCAATTTGAAGCCAATAAGCAACGGCATGATTATTTGATGCGTTGGATTCTTCGATGCCGTTTTTGCTGGTTCTCATCCACTGAATATAGGCCGAAAACCATTTTTTCAGTCCGATCGTGATTTCAGCGGGAAACGCCGGGGACTTTTCCATAGCCTCGGCGGCAGGAGGAATTTCAATGAGTCGCAGCGTATCGATAATTCCGAAACTGCGGCCGGTGGATACACCGGGAACCGCTTGCGCGTATTGCAGGCTGGGGTTCATTCGCGTACCCGGATCGATAAAGAACACTCGCAGAAGCGCCGCGGCTTTGGCGGCATAACGGTCGTCGCCAGTGATTTTGTAAGCGGCGCCCAGGGCGGCGATGGCGTCGTGCAGTTGCCGGAGGCAATCCCGGTGCTTGTTAAAATTATTGGGATTGCTTTGGCCGTCGCGTGAAACGTAGGGAAGGCCGTCGGGTGAATTGGTGTTGGGCCACCAGTAATCCCCGTTGGAGTAATAATCGTGCGGCCCGCCGTTGCTCAATTTCGCTGGATATGCGGTGATGGTGATGGGTGGTTGGGTGAGAGCGCTGTTCGCCGCGGCCAGTATCCGGCCCCGGTCCACATCAGCCACGTTCAGTGACGTTCCCGCAATCGCCGTGGCTGTGAAGATGAAGCCGGCCGATAAAACTACCGCCGAAACGACTTTCATAAGGATATGAAAGAACGTTAAAGGATTAGGACGCAGGTGACTATAGAACAAAAATACTATTTTGGCGGTCGCGGAGCGACCAGGAAGAATAGCCAGACACGCAGTGAGCGGAGGGGGAATAGCAGGCCGATGCCGTGGGTCATTCGAGAGATAGTTGGCGGTTATCGGTTCGAGGTCGGCGCGAGCAAATAAAAAACCCCTTCCGGGTTTGGCCGGAAGGGGTGCGATATTTCAGGTCAATTAGAACTGATAGATTACGTTAAGAGCGAGCAGGAAGTCGTTGCTCCTGTTTGCGGTGCCAGCGCTGTTAACGCCGAATGCGTCGCCGTGCTCGACATGGTCCCAGCGGAATTCGCCGCGGGTGATCACGTTCGCCCAAAGATTATATTGGACGGTGGCCGTAACTTCCTCCGCATTGTTTTGCGGATAGAGATAATCGAGGGCAACGCCGGAGAACGTCAGCGCCGCCGCAGATGGGCTCGTCTTATCATCGAAATATTCCGCCCTGAGGTTTAAGCTCAGCTTGTCCGTGGCCTGGAATGTGGCATATCCGGCGAGGTCCCAGAGGTCGCCGCCAGTTGTTGTGCTGGCATCCTCGAAGACATAATCAAACGAACCGCCGACCTTCAACTGTGTGACGGGCGTCGGCAGCGTTGTGCCAACATACAAACTGGTCGTTGGCCCGGGATATGTTGTAACAGTTTTTGAATTGACGTTATGAATGACACCGCCGCTCAACGTAGCGCCTTTCAGGAATCCCATGCTGTCCGGAGCCGTAAACGACACCGAACCTAAATAGGCTTTTTGGGATTCAAACGTATTTGCGGGCGTGACTGAATTAACGAATTCCTCGTTGGCGATGCCGGCCGAGACCGAGATCATGTCGTTAACTTTATATGTCCCGAGAATACCGGTGAAGGTGGTCGGTTCGATTGTGTAGCCGTAAGAGCGCGAATAGTTTGGATTGAGTGGATCGCTGTTGGACTCATAACCAATGATTGAGTCAAACACGCCGACCTGCCAGTCGATACCATTGCCGCCGATCGGCGTATGCAATCGGATGAAGGCCTGGCGGATGGTGGCGATTGATGATCCAGTCACAGTTGCTCCGGCCCCGAGCCCTGCGGTGGCGACGGTTGACAACGGAACGCCAACTGCGGCAGAGCCATACATCATTTCAACGTGGTAACCGGCCGCCCATTGGCTGGAATCCTCCGGTTTGTCCAGTGCGATATCCACGGCATTGAGCGTAAACCCGTCATTTTGGTGAAACGAGTATTTTGGGGTGTTGCCGGGGTATGGGACGGCGGCATTCTGATCCGTGTTTGGATTCCATTCTGCAGCTGCATCCACATAACCACTAAGCGTGGTTTGTGAGAGCGCGGTTTGCACCTGGCTCATTTGTTCGTCTGCGCGCGCAGCCGAGGCGAGACTAACGACGCCTACTGCGGCAAGACCTACTGTCCATTTATTAAACTTCATCTGGTTCCTCCGATGTTGTTTGTTTATTTGTTTGTTTGTTGTCCTGTTAACAATAAGGCAAAAGGCACTCTCTGTGTGCTTTTGCCTGTGCACTTCGAGTGCAATTGCAACGAAAATAGGGCAATAGCGTAACTTTGACAATACTTTTTTTAATAAAAATCGATGCGCAAGTGGCTTTTTATAAGCGACTTGCGCAATTCGTGTCGGTTTTATTAATAATTTACCGACGCTCAAAGCCAAAAATTTCGCATCGAGCCTCCCAAAAGAATCAGCCGCACTGCCATTAGCGATTAGTCAATAGGGTACAGGACGGCCGGCAATCAATTCATCCAGGAAGAAGCGAAAAGTGGAACGAAGAATGCTCAATCTCGCCGGGATCAATGGTTGTTCAGATTGACCATCAACCGGCGATTCTCAACCAGCACATAGACGTATGCCATCTTATATTTATACCGCGCGTGAAACCGGCACTGGCCGGGAAATTCGGAATGCGGTGGAAGCGGCGAACGAGCAGGCGGCCATCGCCGCGCTCCTGAACCGGAATCTCCTGGTGGTCAGCATCCAGGAAAAAGTGTCCAAAAAGGGGAAAACCCAGGGCGGCAAGGTCAGTCTGGCCGACCTGGTCGTGTTTACGCGGCAATTGGCCACGATGGTGGACGCGGGCATCACGATTGTACAATCCCTTCAGGCGCTGGGCGACCAGGCGACAAACAAAATCATGCGCGATACCATTCGGGACGTCTCGACGCGCGTGGAAAGCGGCGACAGTCTCTCTGACGCCCTGCACAAACATCCCAAAGCTTTCAGTAAATTATACGTCTCCATGGTGGCAGCCGGTGAAAAGGGCGGTTTGCTCGCGGAAATCCTGGGCCGATTGGCGACCTATCTTGAGAATACGGAGCGGATCCGCAAAAAGGTGAAAACAGCTTTGATGTATCCGACCACAGTCGTCGTCGTAGCCATTTTGATCACGATCTTCCTGTTGGTCCGTGTTGTTCCCACGTTCAAAGACATCTATTCGAGTTTTAACGCAAAACTTCCGGCTCCAACGCTTTTCATGATCGATTTGAGCGAAATTGTCAAAAAATACCTAATCCTCCTTGTTTTGGGTGGCGCGGGTGTTGTCTGGGGCTGGCTCCATTTCATCAAAACGCCGGCGGGGCGGGCTATGTGGGATGATCGCCGGATCAAGCTTCCGGTTTTTGGCCCCATCGCCCATAAAATCTGCCTGGCTCGTTTCACGCGAACGCTGGCCTCATTGGTTCGCAGCGGTGTGCCGATCCTGGAAGTGCTCCAAACCGTTTCCCAGACCGTCGGCAATGTCACGATGGAAAAAGCCATCAAAGCGTCCGCCGCCGACATCGAGCGCGGCGAAGGCATCTCCAACGCCCTGGGCAAGCATCCCGTTTTCCCCACCATGATTATCCGCATGATGCGCGCAGGTGAGCAGACCGGTAACATCGACAACATGCTCGAACGTATTTCGAATTTTTTGGACGAGGAAATCGAGAGCGTACTCTCCGGCCTGATGTCCCTGATCGAACCCATGATCATTGTCGTCCTGGGTGTGATCATCGGCGGCATGGTGATTTGTATGTATCTTCCGATCTTCAACCTGGCCAACATCGTCAACGGTGGTTGAAAATTTATGGTTGGGGGCTGGGAGATTTATACGTTCACTCCCGGCCCTCAACTACACGTTCAAGAATTGGGCCGGTGAAGAGTTAAAACGTTTAAGAGGGGCCGCGCTCGACTATACACCGATGAGGGTCTTTCCCGGTTGCGGCTGATATACTTTCATATTTGGCCAGCGTTCCCTGATTTGGGCTTCAAACCATCCTCGCGCGTTGTCGTCGCCGTGCCCCAACAAAACCGAGCGGGGTGAAACCCGGCCAACAAATTCGAGCAGTTCGTCCCGATCGGCGTGGGCGGTGAGGTCAAAATCCTGAAGGTCACAATTCCTGGTGACGCGTCCTGCGCTGGGGCTGAATACAAAGGTTTCGCCCTGTTTGGCGGCTTTCAGCCGGCCGGCGGGAGACTCCGGGTCGGCATAACCAACAAAGAAGATACTTTGTTTTTCATCGCCGGCCATCCGGGCGGCGAGGTTGTGCGCGGCCGTGTTTTCGCTCATCATGCCGGCGGTGATGACGAAAATCTTGCCGCCGGTCAGCCGCATGTTTTCCGCCTGTCCTTTTTGAAGGACGATCAGTTCCAGCGATTGGTTCAACTGCAATTCCTCATGCTGGCGGTTTGTCCGATGCGCTTCGAGATCGTAAATTTCGGTGAAGACTCTGCCCAGGCCACTGATATAGATAGGCTGGCGTTGGAGCTTTTCCTCGCGCATGAGCAGGGCCAATGTGGCCAGGATTTCCTGTGTGCGGCCGAGCGCAAAAGCGGGAATCAGCACGCAACCTTTGCGCTTTTGCGCCTCGTGGATCGCGGCAACGAGCCGTTTCATTTCGTTTTCTCGCGAAAAACCCGCGGGCACGGCCCGGTTTCCCCG
>DASYZW010000710.1:0-3746 GCA_035945915.1 Verrucomicrobiia bacterium
CGCTTCACTGCTGATTGTCGGTTTCCCCCTGGGATTCCATGACGCGCTGCACCACCTGCCCGTCGTGCGGCAAGCGGCGATTGCCTCATCCTTCGGCCTGCGCTTCCAGGGGTTGGGCTATTTTCTTACCGATGCGCGAACGCACCGCGGCACCAGCGGCGCGCCCGTGGTGATGCATAGTGATTCCGGACAACTGCCGTGGAAGTTGCTGGGAGTGCATTCGGCCCGCATGGACATGGGCGGCCGCGACCTGGAGCTGGATGAGACGCTCGGACTAAACTGCGCGTGGTACGCTGACATTCTTCTTACCCTGACCACCTGACAATCGCCCGCGCCGCGGCTAAACGATGGTCAACTGCACGCTGCTCTCGATGATGCCCGCGCCGATCGCGTAGCGCGTGAGACCGGCGGTGTCGTGAATGTCGAGTTTTTGCATGAGGTGCTCGCGATGTTTTTCAACCGTCTTGATGCCGATGCCCAGATCCGACGCGATTTGTTTGTTGGCTTTGCCTTCCGCAATGAGTTGGAGCACTTCCATCTCGCGTGAAGTCAGGCGCGCGGCTCTTTTCGTGTTTCGCCATGCCTGGCCGGAGGGTTGCGCATTGAGACGGTTGAGGCGCAGGGAAACGGAAGGGCTGAAAAATGTTTTCCCCGTATGTATTTCCCGGATTGCCCGGCACACTTCGTGAGAAGAGGTTTGCTTGAGCAGAAATCCCATTGCCCCGGATTCGGTTGCATTTTTGACATAGGCGTCATCACTGTGCGCCGAGAGAATGAGGATTCTCGCGGCGGGGACGGCTTTTAGAATCCGCCGCGTGGCCTCCAGGCCATTGAGCAGGGGCATCGCAATGTCCATCAACACGACGTCTGGCCGAAGTTTTTTGACCAGGGCGACCGCCTGGCGCCCGTCTTTGGCCTCGCCGATGACTTCCAGGTCGGTCTCAAGTTCGAGCATTTTGCGGAATCCCTCGCGCACAATCATGTGGTCTTCCGCCAGCAGAACAGTAATTCGTTTCATAAATATTCAAGGTTTGGTTTCAGTGGACTCCATCGGCAATTCTTTCCTCGCGTGCCCGTTGCCGGGCCGGAGGAGTGCGGTAATCGTGGTGCCTTTGCCCGGCGTGGATTCGATATCAAAATGACCGCCAACCATTTCCAACCGCTCTCTCATTCCGAGCAAACCCAGGTGTTTCCTTCCCCGGGAGCGCAGCATGCGTTCCACCTCAAAGGATTTGCCGTCATCTTCTATTTTCATGCAGATGCCATCGGCCAGTTTCTGGATGCTCACTTCCACCCGGCTGGCTTGCGCATGGCGGGACACATTGGTGAGCGCCTCCTGCGCGACGCGGAAGAGCACCGTGCGCCTGCCGGTGTCCAATTGCTCGACTCCCGCAAAGACTTTTAAGTGAACGCGGATGCGCGTCCGTCTGGAAAAAAGCTTGACAAACGAATGCAGCGCGGGAATCAATCCCAGGTCGTCGAGCACCGCCGGGCGCAATTCGCGGGCGAACTCATGCACGATGTTCACCGACTTTTCCACCAGCCGTTGCGTCCGGGCGATGTTGCGGTCGAGTCCCCGCGTGTTGAGTGCCGCGGCTTTTTTGAGGGTCGATAGCCGCACGTTGATGCCGGTCAGCGTCTGGGCGATCACATCGTGCAGTTCCCGGCTGATTTTTTTCCGTTCATCCTCCTGCGCCAGCAGGATCTGGCGGGATAAGTGCCGCAACTGTTCCTGCATGCGGCGCGACTGGTCCAACATCTTGCCCTGGTGCCGCTCGCTTTCCCGGAGGGATTTCTCCATCAGTTTCCGCCGGACAATCTCCTGCCGCAGATTCTCGTTCGACGATTCCAGCGCATTTGAGCGGCGTTGCGCTTCCTCCGCCCGCTTGAGAACGGTGATGTCGGAGACCGCCACGCGGCACCATTTCCCCCGGCCGTCGGCAGAGGTGGCGGACCTGCCATGAAAGTCAGCCCAAAGCGAGGCGCCGTTCTGGCGCATCAGGGCAGCCTCGCACACCTGCTTTCCGTTTCCGTCGAAAACACGTTTTAGAAAAGCCAGGAAGATTGGCCGGCTCGCCGGCGTGACAAACGATTGCAAGCGGCGATTAATCAGCAAAGAACGCTCCGTGCCCAGCAACGTCGCGCCGTTCAAATTCACTTCCAGGATCTGCCCCAGCTCATCGAGAGAAAAATAGCCGACGGGCGCGAAATCGTAGAGGTCGGTATATTTTTCCAGCAACGCTTCCATTCGATTCCTTGCGTCCTGGAGTTCGGAATTCTGCATCTCCAGTTCAACCTGGTGGATTTGCAGTTCGTGAAACAGCCGCGGAGTGTCCACGGTTGACTCGGAATTTCCGGCTTTCGATTTTTGGTTCTTCTGTTGTTTCCACAGCAAGGCTTCAGCGTTGCGGTAAAGTTCAGTCGTCTTCGGCCGGCCTTCAGGCCGGGCCCCCGGCCCCCGCAAGTCAATGCGGCGATATCGTTCGGCAGTTTTGGTTGATGGAGTTTGCTTGGTCCGCATGGCGCGATCTTTCACTGTTCGCGGGATCCCCGCATTTTCCGCTCGGCTCTGTTTCGTTTGGGAGCGGGCGCATCGAACGACGCGAATTCGCCGGCTTTGCTGCTTTCCGCCGTATCTCGCGCCATCCGCTTTTCGAGAACGGCGTGCTTCTCCCGCAACTTCGCCTCGAGCGTCTTGGCCGTGGTGATGTCAGTGAAGGTGATCACGACGCCGTCAATGCGGTCGTCCAGCGTGCGATAAGGCATGATGCGCACGGTAAACCAGCGGCCGTCGCGCGTGCTGACCGGCTTCTCCGCGAAGCCCAGCTTCCGCAATACCTCATGCGCATCTCGCGCCAATTCCGGGTACACCAGATCGGAGGCAAGATCGGTGAGCGGGCGCCCGATGTCGCCGGGAATAAGCTTGATGATTTTTGCCGCCTGCGTGGTGAAACGTCGCACGTTGAGCCCGTTGTCCAAAAACAGCGTCGCTATGTCCGTGCTGTTCAGGAGGTTCTTCATGTTATTGTTGGATCGCGACAACTCGTCCATTTTGACCTGCATCTCGCTGTTGACGGTCTGGAGTTCTTCGTTCAGCGATTGCATCTCCTCCTTGGAGGTCATGAGTTCCTCATTGGTGGACTGCATTTCTTCGTTCGCCGATTGCTGTTCCTCGTTGGTGGAGCGGAGTTCCTCCTGCGCGGTCTGCATTTCTTCGCGAACGGTTCGAGCTTCGAGGCGGGCCTGCTGGTATTTCCGTTCCAGTTCCTCCATCCGGGCATTGCGGGCGGGATTTTTTCCCGCCTTCCCCGCCCGGCTCGATGCCTCTGTTTCCAACGGAGCCGCCACGTCCGTGAACACGATAACCAGCATTCCGCGCAACGGCTCCGGTTCGTTGAGGCGCTGGATGGTGACATCCACAGACTGCCGCCCGCCGTTGGTCCCGACCTTGATTCCGCGGAGCACAACCGGCTCGTCCTGCTCGAGGGCTTTGTGGAACGCGGCGCCAAGTTCGATATTCAGGCCGTCGCGGCCCATCACGAAGATATTCCAGTTGGCTTTGCCCGCGGCGGGTTCGAGGTATTTGCCGGTGCGGCCGCTCACATAAAGGATGTTGCCCTTCTCGTTCACCAGCACGGCTGACGGGGCGTAATGTTCCAGGATCAACCGGTCTGCCAGGGCCTGGAGGGTGGCGGGCGGCTGGGTCACCGAACGAAGTTTCCTCCCCTTCGGCATCGGAGCCGCAA
>DASYZW010000711.1:0-17676 GCA_035945915.1 Verrucomicrobiia bacterium
TTGCCTGGCCAAAGGACTTACCTACAAACAAACCGCCGACCAGTTGAGTATCAGTATCCCCACCATCCGCAGTTATCTTCGCCGCATCTATGAAAAGCTGCATGTCCAGTCGCGGACAGAAGCAGTCGCGAAGTATATGCATCCCTAGCGGAAGTGCGGCATTTTATGGCGATTCTATAGTGTGGTCACTTTATGTGACTATCGCTTGACGCCGCCGCGATTATAATTACTTACAAATAATTGATTAAATTGTCCCTGCTCGATTTAAGCAGAGCGTGATTATGAACAGGAATTGGAAACCGGAAATAGAAAACAGACGTTTGATAAAACGTGCGGTGGCAGGTTTTACCCTGATCGAATTGCTGGTGGTTATAGCCATTATTGCCATTCTGGCTGCCATGTTACTCCCCGCGTTAAACGCAGCCAAACTAAGGGCGTTTCAGGCTCAAGACATGAGTAATAACCGGCAATTGGAAGTGGCTTCCTTCATGTACACCGCGGATAACAATGACAACTTGCCATTTAACCCCGACCAGTCAGTAACCACCCTGGGCACCCCGCCGTGGGTGGGAGGGGTGTTGGATTGGTCCAGCAGCGCGGCTAATACCAATACGGCAAATCTGACTGACCCGACACTGTCCTGTCTGGGCGCTTACACGGCCAGGAACCCGAAAATTTATCATTGCCCGGCTGACCGTTATTTATCTTCATCACAATCAGGCAAGGGTTGGCAGTACCGGGTGCGAAGTTGCGCCATGGACGCCGCGGTTGGGGGCGGGGCTGCTGCCCAGGGGCCGGGCTACAAGGCGCCCGCCAGTCTTTCGGGTTTCTATCCCGATGGGATGTTTTACGCTACGAAATCGAGTCAATTGGTAAGGCCCGGTCCCAGTAAAACCTGGGTGTTTATGGATGAACACCCGGATAGCATTGATGACGGCATCCTTTATACCTCGCCTCTCTTCACCGATGGAAATGGGCTGTTCGAGGAGCTTCCGGCCAGTTATCTCGGTGGTGCCGGAGGAATCGCCTTTGCCGATGGCCATGCGGAAATCCATCAATGGAAAGATCCCAGAACCGCTGGTGGAGGTGTGCGATACCAATCAACATCCGGAAACATGGGCCGGCTGAGCATGCTAAGTTCGCCCAACCAGGATTTGGCCTGGCTTGCCCAGCATACCCCGACTCGTTAACAGCATCGGCCGGTCTTGATCATTTTGGATCGGGGGAAGGGTTGTGTTCCGGGGAGACGTAAACCAGGCCAGTCAATGTTAAGGCGTGAAGCGTGTTTACCGTCCCGGGCCGCGACACGTTGCCTGATGATCCTGACCGGAACCCGCTTTCGTCACTGCCCGTCAGATTCCGTGCAAAATCTGCTCCCACTGTCCCCTCGCTGAAAAAAGTGTGCAGGCATCCGGCCAGGTGTTATTAGTTGCATTTGGTTCCAGTGTCCACACATATTAACAGGGTTGGCGATCAAGACCCGGTGTAAGGATCGTCCGATGAAAACGGTGAAATGATGATAACGGTTTCGATAGTAGATGACGAAAAAGAGCTGTGCCAGTCCATTGCGGCCTTTGTGAACGGCACCCCGGGATTTCGGTGCGTGAGCACTTATCATAGTGGAGAAGCGGCGCTAAAACGACTGCCGACGGAGAAGCCCGACGTGGTATTGATGGATATCAATATGGCGGGGATGAACGGCATTGAATGTGTGCGGCGGTTGAAAGGGCTGGCGCCGGAGATGCAGATTGTGATGCTGACGGTGTATGAAGACACCGAGCAGATTTTCAACGCGTTGTCGGCGGGAGCCAGTGGGTATATGTTGAAGCGATTGACGCCCAGCAAACTCCTCGAAGCCATTCGCGAAGTCCATGGTGGAGGATCACCGATGTCCAGCCTGATTGCGCGCAAAGTCGTGGCATCTTTTCAAAGAGCAAAGGGGGCGGACGGGGAGAAAATGCACCTTTCAACACGGGAACAGATGGTGTTGGACTGTTTCGCCAAGGGTCTGACGTACAAACAGACCGCCGATTTGTTAAGCATAAGTATCGACACAGCACGTACTTATGTGCGCCGCATTTACGATAAGCTGCATGTCCAGTCGCGAACCGAAGCAGTCGCAAAGTACATGCGCCAGTAAGGAAATCTGACGTTTTGGGGCTGTAGTCACTTCATGTGACTATTGTTAAAAGGCAGGCGGTGTTAAATTCTTCCTCATACGGCATTAAATAACAGACGGTTTTTTAATGTTGGATCACTAAGAACCATGAAAACTATAAAAACTATGAAGCATCAATCAAAATGGTTGGCGAGCGCGATTGCAGCGGTGGGCGGCCTGGCCTTTGCCAGTTCAGGACTGGCACAAAGCGTCACCGGCACCCCCTATTTGTCGAATATGGCTCCAGGTACTCTGAACACAGCTCCCAATGCGCTCTACTCTGCATGGGCCAGTTCACCCCCGACGCTCTTTACTTCTCTTCCAAACGGCTTGGAAGTCTCCTCCATCGGCTACGGGAGTTTATATTATGTCGTTCCCGCCGGCGAATTGCAGACTCTCAATACGTGGGACACTGCCGTTCAGTTGACATTTACGGTTAACGGTACTGCCTCTGATTATAATTGGGTGGGAACACCTTTTATCCTGAATGATAACGCTGGTCCTGTAACCTATGGCGGGTTGTACTCCGGTTCGGGGAATCCCGGGAACCCCTCAACGGTTGTGTGGAATGGCAACACTGCGACGTGGACCGTGCCGTTGGCGGCGAATCAGTTGGCCGCAGTCCAGGCCGGCGGTGATGCGATCTATGGTTTTAACCTTGAGTTTGATCCAGCCGTTGCTCCCGGGATATACGATGTCACGTTCAACAGTCTCACGATCGTTCCCGAACCGGCCTCGCTGGCACTGGTTGGTTTGGGTATGACCGGCCTCCTGATCTGCCGCCGCCGGAAATAAGTGAAGGTTTCAGATTTGGCATTTCAAGCCGCCCTGCGGGGCGGCTTTTTTTTGCCGGTTCGGTCCCGGAAAGTTTCCAGGCCATCAGCGCATGAGGCTATGGTCATTTCATGCGACTACTGCCGGATGGGCGAAGCTGTTAAATTCTCTACCAGAAACCAATATAGCAACAACCAGAAACTATGAAAACGTCCAGTGTAAGCTTCCTGAGCGCTATTGCGCTCGGAATGCTCTCGACCTTGGCACTCCACGCCGCGAGCACGACAGTCCTTGAGGGTTTTGAGGAATCCGATCCGGGAATGCCGCCGGGAACGACGACAAATGGTTATACTACGAATTTTTGCGCCTTTAACGGAGCACGAGGCTTTTGCAACACCAACATTGCGCTCTTTACCGCTTATGGTGGACGTTCGGCACAGGGCCAGGTTCAACTGAGTCAATATACCGCCTCTGGCTCCGGCGATCCCTATGTCACTGAAGGAACGCATTCCATGGCCATAACCTTCGACGCATCGGGTTACGGCAACGACTTCCAAGTTGTTCTCTCGGACACGAATTCCTATCTGGTTGAACAAGCCGCCGCCGCGGGCCAGGTGGGTCGTTATATCCTTCGGTACGACGTGGTTTTCCCCAACCCCTCCCAATACGTTTATTTTAACCAATATGTTTATATCGGGCAGGGCCAGGATTATCTTTCCCTGGGCGGAGCAGCACCGGTTTATGGGTACACCAATGTTGCGCTGGGGGTTTATTCGTGTGCGTTGGAATTGCCCGAACTGGGGCTCCCGACACCAAATTCGGGAACCAATGTGCAGTTGATCTTCGCGGATGATTTTGGAATTCCCGCGAGCTCTACCAACACCAGTTGGACCATCTACATTGACAACGTCCGGCTGGTGGATACTTATGCCTCAGCTTCGACAACGCCGGTCGCTTATCCCTTGATCTCCTTCAAGAATGGTATAGGTGTTGCCACAAACCTTTATCCAACTGTGACCAGTTATTATGGAAATACCGTCACGGCGCGTGCGCACCTGGCGTTGTACACGACGAATGGCCTGTATAATCCGGCCACCAACGGAATACCGGATGTCTGCACCGCGAGCAATCAATTGGTTTATCCCCATTACATTCCCTCTCCGTTTGATACCGATTTTGCGGTGACGGAAAGCGATGGCGCCGCCCTGGAGGTGACCAATAATTGCACGACGACCGCAGACGCAGGTTACAAGGCCGATTTTGCCGTTTCCTTTGCCGGAACCAAACTGGCGCAAATTCTGAGCCAGAACTTGCCGCCCTCGCAACTGGCACATTATACCCTGCGCTGGGATACCACCATGTCGGAAATGTGGGGTTTTATAGACGGTACTTACATTAACATGACCTACGCGACCGGGGCAGCCGCGTTGCCCATGTGTCAAAGCCGGCGTGACAATTGGGGCCAAACCGGTTTGCAGCGACACACGTATTCGGCCACGCTCGACCAGATTGCCGCGTGGGGCGGATCACCGGTTGGTGCCGACCCGGCCATCATCTTTTTCTTTGACGCCCAAAATATAAGCGTTCCATACATTTACTTTTATGACAACTTCGAGTTGATTGACACGGCGCCGGTACTGCCGCAAATCACCTCGTTTCATTATAATCCAACCACTCATCAATTCACGTTGGTTTGGACATCGGAGACCGGAGGAAGCTATACCGTGCAGTCGTCATCCAACCTTCAGTCCGGCTTCACATCCCTGGTCGCGGGCATTCCATCCGGTGGCAGCACGACGACAAATACGGTGACCATGCCGGGTGGCAATACGGGTTACCTGCGGATACATGCCCAGTAAGGTATTAATGGGATGGTACGTCAACAGGCATTGCTGACTGGAATTTGAACAGCATGAAAACGAAGCCAGTGGGCATTGCTCGCTGGCTCCCTCAATTCTAATTTTAATTCTTGTGAAGGGTCGGAAGATTTCATCCCGCGTGCTGTCGTGCTCATTTGTCTGGGTGCGGTCATGGCCGGACAGGCCAGGGCGAAGCCAATCATGGTCCATTATATGCCATGGTTTGTTTCCCAGCCTGACACCGGTTCCTGGGGGTGGCATTGGACGATGAATCACTTTAATCCAAACCTGGTAAACCCTGACGGCACGCGGGAAATTGCCTCGTGGTATTATCCACAAATAGGCCCGTATGATTCGGCCGATCCGGCGACTCTGGAATATCACGTGCTGCTGATAAAGCTGGCCGGGATGGATGGCGTGATCGTGGACTGGTACGGCATGGATAATTTCAACGATTATGCCATTAATAACCAACGGACGGCCGATTTATTCAACTTTACCAAGAAAGCCGGGTTGAAGTCTTGTCTTTGTTACGAGGATTCGACGATCCAACAGGAGATCAATGGCAAATTTATAACCGCAGCCAACGCCATCTCTCATGCGCAGCAAACCATGCTTTACGCGCAAACCAATTACTTTATAGACCCGAGCTATCTTCGATGGAACAATAGGCCGGTCCTGTTGAACTTTGGTCCGCAATATTTTACGGCCAACTCCAACTGGGTCTCCATTTTTTCAGTCCTCAACACGACCAATCAACCCGCCTTTTTTACGGAAGACAACCGTTTGCCGGTTGGCCGGGGAGCTTTCGACTGGCCGCCCATGTGAATGGGCCAGACCGGTGGCGGCATGCTCACCGACGCAATGATGCAAAATTACCTGTCCGGCTTTGAGCGAAAAGCCCTCGCCTCTCCGGCGTGGCCGGCGTTTATCAGCACGGCTTTCCCAGGTTTCCATGACATTTATCAGCAGGCCGGGGTGCAACCTTCCTTTGGTTATCTTGACGACCAGAATGGCAGTACGCTTCGTGAAACCCTGAGTCGTGCCATAACCAACGCCTCCGCTATGGTTCAAGTTGCCACCTGGAACGACTTTGGCGAAGGAACGATTATTGAGCCTACGCGGTCGGGAATAAGCGGTTGTGCCATCACGGATACGAATGAGCCAACAACTGTATATGGTTATACGGACCTGGGGATCATTCAGGACTTACGGCGTGAGTATTTAAGTGCCGGTTTTCCCTATCACACCAATGATCTCGCACTGGCTTTGCGGCTTTTTAATTTGCGTGAATTCTATGGGAACTCGAATTCGATTATTTCTGCTGAATTGGACCGCGTTTTCAGCAATATCGTTTCCGGCAATCTGCCCCTGGCGAGTTTTCAGTTGACCGGCGTGGAAACCGGCGTTCCGGTTATCTACAACGTATCACTTGCCACCAACCAGCTTCAATTTTTTATCGGCGGCTTTTTGTCCCGGAGCGGCATGCAAATTGAGACCTCCTCAAATCTTATAACCTGGCAAATCATCAACACGTTGTCCGCCAGCACAAACCAAAGCGAATTTCAAACTGCTGTCTTACCGGCGGCAACACCGTTGTTTTTCCGGGTCCGAAATGACTGAACGATATCCGGCGCTTGCCTATGGGGACGGAGCCGTCGGGAGAACAATTCGCCTGCCAAGTTCAACGGACTTTTGTGCGGCATCAAGAATCTCAGTCGTAATCAGGTTCACCGGCAAGGAGGACGGTCCGGTCGGGCTGGCGTCTCTACGCACAATCGCCGCAAAATATGAAATATCATCAGTCAACAGGCCGGCCTCCGGCCGGGTCGGCAAATCGAGGTCGCTTTCTTCGGTGTCAGCCAGGCGGATGCGCAGTAAATCCATGCGCGGCGCAAATATATATCCCGTGCTGCCATAGATTTTAATACTCCTCTCATCAAACGGAAGATCCCAGGAGGCCTGGATAATTCCCTGTGCGTGCGGGTAAGTGACGATGATGGTCGCTTCATCTTCCACCCGGGGGTAAACCTCCGGTTTGATATGTTGGGCTACTGCAAAGACTGAGTCAGGACGTTGACCATTCATAAACCAGGTAACTAACCCGGCCCCATAACAGCCAAAATCGGTGAGGGCACCGCCTCCATTAAACGCTGGATCCGTCAACCAGTTCAAAAATGCGTCGGAACAACCGGCCTCTTTGGGCCCCTGATTTCCCGCAACCACCATGATTTGCTGCAAATCCCCGATGGCGTGCCGATCATGAACGACCGTATGCGCGGTCTGAATGCTCGAATACCAGGAAGTCTCATAATCGACAATGATTTGAATGCCGCTCTGTTTTGCGGCAGCCGCCATGGCCAATGCGGCTTTCATATTGATCGCCAGCGGTTTTTCCAGCATGACGTCGAGCTTATGAGCGGCACAAGCTTCCACCACCCGGCGGTGGTCGAACGTGGTCGTAAAAACCGCCGCCGCTTGCACGTTGGTTTTGGCCAGCAAACTTTCAAGACTCGCGTCAAAAAAATTCGTGCTTAGATTTAAAAGCCGGGCGTAACGCGTTACCAATGTCTGATTCGATTCGACGATGCCGACCAATTGAACATCCCGATGATTACGCGCCCGTGAAATAAAATCGCCTACGGCGTCGTGGTCAAGACCGATAATGGCCAGGTGAATGGGAGGCTTGGGTTCCGCTGCCTGAATTGGGCTGATAACAGACAAAAGCAGAATAACACCGATGATTGCCTTCATAGGCATTCAGTTAAGCATTTCATGGTGAATCGCGCAACCCATCGCGAACCGCCTGCCGCCTGTTTTTGTATATTGAATGCAAGGCCATTCCGGCACACACCAGATCCGGGGCGTTCCTCGCTGCCGGGCTGCCGTGTCGCAAAACCCACCATCCCCGGTACCAGCCTCGCCGCCATGGCTCGTCACTTGGCAAAGAAAGGAATGTTAAGTAACATTTAAAGAGATGATTCGTCGCGCTAAAACACAGCTCCGCCATTTTATGGGTGGCGGATGGGTCGAGGTGCTCATTTGTTTCACCTGTTTCATGGCGACGCGCGCAAATGCCGTGGCTGGCTCCGCCGCACCCACGGTGTTTGTTGGCAAAGAAGCAGACGGGCAACTGGAGGTGTTCAAACTCGGACCCGAGGGCGGTTTGTATCATCGCTGGCGGAAAAATTCCGATGGCGCCTGGTCGAGCTGGTCCAGCCTGGGAGGTTCACTTTTTCCAGGCATTGCCATTGTCACCAACGCCGAAGGACAGATGGAAGTTTTTGGCGTGGACCGCGCCAGCCATGCGCTCGAGTGCATCCGCCAATCGACGACCAACAGTCTGACTTGGTCGTCCTGGACCAATCTCGGTGGGACGCTCGAAGCGCCGGTGGCGGTTGGCCGGAATCAAGACGGCCGTTTGGAGGTATTTGCCCTGGATATCGTTACACATCAGGTCCGGCACCTGTGGCAAACGGACCGGCGCGGCGGATGGTCCGACTGGTCGGGTTTGGGTGGTTCCCTGCAAGCGGGAATGGTCGTGACTCGAAATCAGGATGGCCGGCTGGAACTTTTCGGTCTTGCCGCCGATGGCGGAGCCTTGCGGCACTGCTGGCAAATGCAGCCGAACACGACCAACGATTGGTCCAAGTGGGCCAGCCTGGGCGGAACCATCCTGCCGCAGTTCGTGGTCGGCCAGAATGCCGCCGGGCGCCTGGAGGTTTTCGGCGTCAACGTGACCAATCACGCCGTCAATCGCATTTGCCAAACCACGGCCGCCAGCAGCACGAATTGGACGCCCTGGCTGGATTTCGGTGAAACCGTGAAAGCGGGCCTCACCCTGGGACAAAGCGGTGATAAGCGGATGGAAGTGTTTGCGGTCAAGGCCGACGATTCCATGCTGCTGCACCGTTGGGAGGATTTCGTGAACGGTTCCGACGTTTGGTCGCACTGGACCAGTTTGGGAGAAGCATCGCTGCCGTGTCCGGCCGTGGGATGCAATGAGGACGGCGACCTGGAAGTGTTTGCCGTCAATCCGACCAACCCTGATTCGATCCGCTATCGGCGACAGATCAGCGGGGCCAGTGACTGGTTGGATTGGTCCAGTCTGGATCAGCCCGCCCCGGGATACACCGCGCGCGCCTGGCAAGTGGACGAGGGGCTTCCTGACAATCTGGTTCAAGCCATCACCCAGACCCCCGATGGTTATCTTTGGGTGGGGACACGAGCCGGGCTGGCGAAATTCGATGGCGTTCAATTTTCGCGTTTTGACGCCCGTAACACCCCCGCGATAAAAAATTCCTCCATCACCGCCCTTTATACGAGCGCCGATGGCGCGCTTTGGATCGGTACGGCCGGGGGCGGTTTGGCCCGTTTCAAAGACGGGATGTTCACGCATTACGGCCGGGCCGAAGGCCTGGCCGGAGATGACGTGCGCGCGATTTATGAAAGTGAAGATGGCTCGCTGTGGATCGGTACGACCACCGGGATGAGCCGGTATCAGAAAAGAAAATTTGTAAACTACGCGGAGAAAAACGGCCTGTCATCGGACGTGGTCAGTTGCATTTATGAAGACCGCGATGCCAATTTATGGATCGCCACGGGCAAGGGGTTGAATCGCTTGAATAAGGGCGGGACGATGGATTCGTTTATCATGCCCGACGGATTGCCGAATGACTCTGTCCGGGTGATCTGCCAGGACAAAGGCGGCAGGATTTGGATTGGTTCAAACAATGGATTGTTGTGGTACGACCAGTTCTGGGGAAATCATTTTTACGCCTATAATGCCAGGTACGGTCTGTCCGACACCTTTGTCAGCGCCATCTGTGAGGACCAGAATGATAATCTGTGGGTGGGCACTTACAGCGGCCTCAATCGCTTTCATGACGGTCGCTTTTACCCGCAGTTCGACGATGAAGGCCTGCCCTTCAGCAAAGTGAACGCCCTGTTTGAAGACGACCAGGGCGACTTGTGGGTGGGCACTCAGGAAGGGTTGATCCGGCTCACGCCCAAATGCTTTTCCACCTATACCAGGCAACAAGGACTCACTCATAATAACATCATGTCCATGCTGCAGGACCGGAAGGGAAACATGTGGATTGGAACGTGGGGCGGGGGACTCGATCGGTTGAGCGGCGAAAAAGTCACCGCCTATGCCCCCACCAACGGCCTCTCCCAGGATTTAATCCTGTCACTGTGCGAAGGCCGCGATGGCAGTATCTGGGCCGGCGCGGATTTTGACGGCGGATTGACCCGGCTGAAGGACGGAAAAATTTCTCATTACACGTGGCGGGACGGACTGATTAACGCGCGGATACAGGTCCTTCACGAGGACCGGGCCGGGAATCTTTGGATTGGCACGAGTCAAGGACTGTCCTGCCTGAAAAACGGGAAGTTCACCAAATACACCGTCCGGGACGGACTGGCGGGTAACAACGTCCGGGCCATCCTTGAGGACCCGGCCGGTGTTCTTTGGTTCGGAACGGAAGGCGGATTAAGCCGCCGGCAAGACGGACGGTTTGTCAATTTCACCACCCGGGAGGGGCTTTCGGACAATGCCGTGATTGCCCTGTATCAGGATCAGCAAGGCACAATTTGGATCGGGACCGACGGCGGTGGCCTGAGCAAATACCAGGGCGGCCAATTTGCCGCCTATGGAAAACAACAGGGACTGTTTAGCGATGTGATATTTTCAATTCTGGAGGATGACGAAGGTTGGTTGTGGATGAGTTGCCCGCAAGGCGTTTTCCGCGTCCGCAAAAATGATTTCGCGGCCTTGGATCAAGGCACACTTACGACCCTTTCCAGCATCGTGTATGGCAAAGCCGATGGCATGGAAAGCCCCCAATGCAATGGAGCCGGCAAGCCGTCCGCCTGGAAATCGAGCGACGGCCGGCTCTGGTTCCCCACCAGCAAAGGGCTGGTGACGGTGGATCCCCGAACCGTGAAAATCGATCACCATCCGCCCACGGTTTATATCGAACAAGTGGTGGCCGACCGGAAACCGCTGTTGTCCAGCGGCGCGTCCGACTCGCAAAACGCGCTGGCGCCGGGAAGCGCTGCCATGCTCCGGATCCCTCCCGGCCATGGCGAGTTGCAATTCCAATATACCGCCTTGAACCTCGCCGCCCCGCAAAAGAGCCGTTTCCAATACAAATTGGACAATATTGATGCGGACTGGGTGGATGCCGGAACGCGGCGCACGGCGTATTACAACAACCTGCCGCCGGGCACCTACCAGTTCCATGTCAAGGCCTGCAACCAGGACGGCGTTTGGAATGAAACCGGCGCTTCCCTGTCCTTTGTGTTGCTGCCCTATTACTGGCAAACGTGGTGGTTTCGCAGCCTGGGAGCCCTGACCCTCATCGGCAGCATCAGCGGCCTTGCGCGTTATGCCACCCGCAGACGGATGCAGCGCAAACTGGCCCGGCTGGAGCAGCAGCACGCCATTGAAAAGGAGCGCGGACGAATTGCCAAGGACATGCACGATCAGATCGGCGCCGGGCTGACGCAGATCGGGTTGTTGAGCGAATTTGCCCGGCGCGAGGCGGATAAAAATGGCGGTGCCAGGGTCCATGCGGAAAAAATCCACGACGTCGCGCGCGAATTGGCGCAAACCCTGGATGAAATCGTCTGGATGGTGAATCCGCGGAATGACACGCTCAACAAGCTCGGACTCTACCTGGCGGCTTATGCGGAAGAATATTTCCAAGCGACGAATATCCGCTGCCGGCTCGACATCCCGCCGGGCCTGCCGCCCTGTCCGCTCACGGCCGAACTGCGCCATAATCTGTTTTTAACGGTCAAGGAGGCTCTCAACAACATCGTCAAACATTCGCAGGCGTCCGAGGCCCATGTCCGGCTGGCGCTGAAAGATTCCCGGTTGGAGATTGTCATCGAGGACAACGGCACGGGCTTCTCCGTTGAAACCGCCAACTTTTCCCGGAACGGCATTTCCAACATGAAGGAACGAATTGAAGAAATCGGCGGAACCTTCGAAATCTCCGCCCGGCCGGACAATGGGACTCGCATTTGTCTGCGGACTCCGATAAAAGGTGGGTCCCACACCCGGCTTTTCCGCCGCGCCTCTTCTGCGGAAAATGCCGAAGGTGTGGGCGCGCCACCCAAAGACAACAATGAAACAACGTGAACATCATTCGCTGTTAAAAGCTGTCCGGAGGCAGCCGGTCCGGCCCTGACCCATCGCCGCCAACATGCCCATTCGTGTTTCCATCATTGAAGACGACCGCCGCGTCCGGGAGAGTCTGGCCATTTTGATCAACGGCGCGGACAACCTTCGCTGCCTCAGTACCCACGCCACCGGCGAAGAGGCGTTGCAGGTGATCAGCCACAAGCCGCCGGATGTGGTGTTGATGGACATCAATCTGCCGGGCATGTCCGGCATCGAATGCGTGCGAAAATTGAAGGCGCAGCTGCCGAAGCTGCAAATTCTCATGCTCACGATGTACGAAGATGATGAGAAAGTGTTCCAATCGCTGGTGGCCGGCGCCAGCGGCTATCTGGTCAAGCGCACCTCGCCCGCGGAATTGCTCCGGGCCATCGGCGAAGTTTACACCGGCGCCTCGCCCATGTCCGGAAAGATTGCGCGCACCGTGGTCGAGTATTTCCAGAAGCTGAAAACGGATTCCCCGCAGCAGCAATACCTTTCCAAACGCGAGGAGGAAATTCTGAACTTGCTGGCCAAGGGCTATCGTTACAAGGAAATTGCCGACGCGCTCTCCATCGGCTTTGAAACCGTCCGCTCCCACCTGAAAAATATCTACGACAAGTTGCACGTCCATTCGCGGACCGAAGCGGTCGTGAAATACCTTCGTAAATAGACGGTCATCCCTCCTACGACGACACATCGGCCGTTTTTACGATGTCAAAAAAGTACGTAACACCCAACATGACCAACTGGCAAGTCCACGAAGTCACGCCCCAAGCTTCGAATAAAAGCCAACTGCCGGTGCATCGGCTCGCGTCATAAACGTCGTAGCATAATATCTCTCACACTTACGACTCCGCTACAGGCGCTCTGTCAAGAAGGTCCCCGGCGTGACGCTTACGAATCTGTCTAGTAAGACGAGGTTACTCAGAGGCAGATTTGATGCCGTCAGTTTTCTGACTATCGGCGAATTCCGAAGAATCTCAAACCCAAATTCATCCAACGGGTCCCTATTTGGCTAGAAGAGGTTCACGATTTGCATTCATTAGCAATATTCTGTTTCAGCTGTTGGAGAATACGTTTCTCGACTCGAATATCCCGAAACCTAAGTATCTGCCAGAGTGCTGAAAACAAAGCGACACTGGGCCACACTGCCAATGGCCAATGGTAGTGAAACGTCCCTGAAAAGATTAGAGAATACATTATGAACGCTACCGCTATCACCATTATATAACGCCACTTAGTTTGCCGTTCTGCGGCTTGTACTCGCTCAATTCGGGTGTCAAGGTCCATTTTCATAGTAAGTGATACTGAAGTTACATGAATTTCGCACGCTAATAAGTGCTTATAACATAGTTCGGCAAATCAGGAATTCCCTGATTGCAAGGTGTCGGGCACTGATCGATTATCGTTGCAATGGCACCACCAGTAAGAAGTATAGCGGGAATGCAGCCGACGATCGTGGGACAGGCGAAAGGGTCGGTCGCTGCGTAACCGAGCGTCGCAAGCCATGCACCAATACACCCCGCAGTTGAACGGCCATCGGGATCAATTATTCCTATAGGGTCATTGCGATCAGTTTCGTATTGGTTTATCCGATCTCCCAACAGAGGTGATTCCGGCACGTTGGGAAAGACATGCCCGACTAGAGCCAACAAAACGAGCCGTCGGCGGATTTCAATCCCCGACCACACTTCAGGTGAAGTCGATCGGCGATTTCGCATCAAACCGAACCCTAGATCAGTGTATGGGTCTCTATTTGGCCAGTTCTTAATGAGCGTTGACAATACTTTGGACTGACCCTGCCGCTGCCGTATGCCGCATTGAATCGTATAGCTGCTCATACTGCTTCACTTCATTTCGTTCAGATATAGCACTTGTTGTGTAGTTCAGAAATCCCTCAAATGTATCTGGGCATTCCATGAATCCTTTATAGTATTCCGACTCCGAAAAGACCGTCTTGCTATGTTCAAGGTCTCGAAGCAACTTCTGTACTTTTTTTACTGCTTGAAATTCTTGACGCAGCATCCCTTTCGCAAAATCGGTTCTCGATATTTTCCCAGATTGCGCCTTCTCGGTTAGGCTGTAAAATTGCTTTTCACCATTTGAATTCAGCATCTCAAACACCAGGCAGATATACTGATCACTCGTTTGTTGGTTTTCTCGAATGCCAATCACAACAGAGGACTTGCTCACATAGTAGTGGGACGCTCTGGGCATAGACTCATCGTCTGTATAATAATAATAAAGTTGGACCGCTCGATTAGAAAAGGTTTCCGAAAGAACATTAGAAAACGAACTTGATAATTCAGGATGGCTGGCTACGAATTGTCTGAGTTTTGGCGACAACATGCCGTAGATGTTCGTTCCTTGTGCACGGGACGAAATACACAACAGCGCAACCAGCAAAACCAAAAAAGGTTGTTTTAGCCTAGTGAGTAGTAAGCTATGAAATACGCGAGAATGATATCGAAATACCCTTTGTTGTTCTAGCGATTTGGCGGCTCTAACCATAAAATTACTTTCGACAGCTATTTTTTGGGTGGTGAATTAGTCGGTGGCATAGGAGCCGGATTGGGCGGAGTGGGATTATTGGTTGGTGGCGGAAACGGGAGAACTATTGGTGGAGGGTTAGTTGCAGTTGGATTATTAGTCCATTTTGACAATGGTATTGGGGGAATCGTAATGCTAGCAGGACACCCATTTCCTGCACCTCCCGGTCCCAATGTACTAGGAGGCGGCATATAAACGATTGGAGGATTTGTGTATCCAGGAGGGGGATTGAACCAGACAGGATCATCAAAGCCCCCAGGGCCAGCAGGACCTGCTCCTTGGCCACCGTTTACTCCTAATCCGTTTGAATCAACCCAATTCATCGGAGCATTATTAACATATCTGTAAAGATTGAAGCCGCCCATTTCTCCTCTTGGGTCTCTATTTGGCCAGCGCTGCAAATTTGGGTCATAAAAGCGGTAGAGGTAATAGTAGAGGCCGGAGTTGGCGTCCCATTCTTTTGAAGAGAATCGGTATTTGTTGGCGCTCGCCAATGGCCCGCTCAACGAAAGCGTGTTCCCATAAGGATCATATTCGTAATGCGCGGCAATCGTTTGGTTGGTGTAAATCAACATCGTGACGTTGCCGTTGCCGTCGGCATGATAGAAGGCTGTAGCAAAGGAAACCGGTGGCTGGTATGGCTGGCCAATTGTCCGGTGCCAAGACATCACCAATTGCTGCGAATTGTCCGTCCGCGCCAATAATCCGCCAATCCCACCGGCGCCCTCCAAGGTCCCGCTCAAATCATTGCCTCGCGTGTAGGTGACCTGCGGCAGATTGCTGGCATCCCGTTCCTGCACCACCAGGTTGCCGTCATAGATGTAATAAATCACGTTGGTGGGCACCCATGCGCCGCCCTGCCACATGGAATTAGTCTCAATCCGTCGCCGCATCTTGCCGTCATAAACAAAATCTTCCCGCCATTCGTTCGTCACCAACACGCTGACCAGTTGATTCTCGTCATCGTAGCTGAAAATGCGGTTGGTGCCGCCAACCGGACTGTGTTCGTTGACAAGATTCCCGTTCGAGTCGTAGGTATAGTGGCCAAACAACGGCAAGAGCACACTGACTGCGGCGGAGCTTGCCCGCCCATACGTATCGTGGGCAATGGCTGTATAGGTCGTCCATGAATTGGTTACGATCTGATTGGTGCTGGCAAACGTCCCGTCGGCGTACTCGCTGGCCGACAGGCCGTTCACCGTCACGCTCGTCACCTTGTTTCCCGGCTCGGTGGTCGTGCCGGCCACCGTCAACGTGCCCGCGTGGCTGGCCGTCGTCAACTCATTCAAGTTGTTGACTGAAAAAGTCTGAATCAGCGAGTTGTTCGTGCGGTAATTCAAGTTCCCAGCCGCGTCGTAATCGTAGCCCAATTGCTCCTGCAATCGCGGCGTGCCAGCAGATTCATGGCCTTGGGCTGTCAGCAATTCACCGGCATTGTCGTAGGTGTAATTCATGTAATTGCCCGGCGCAAACGTCTGCTCGGTTCGCTGGCCGGCCAGATTGTAGGAGTAGCCTTCCGAATCCAAAACCGAGTTGCCGCTGTTTTTCAGCGCCGTGCTCAAGAGCCGCGCCACCGGATCGTAGGTATCAGCGATGTAAGCGCCGCCGGGCAGGGTCAGTTCGTCCAGTTCGCGTTGTTTGGCCGGATCGTAGGTGTAGTCAAATTCGCCAGCCGGTGAAGTGACGCTCTTGAGCCGCCGGGCGGTGTCGTAGCCGTAGCTCTGCGTCCAAGCCGAGGCATTGGGCGCGGCAATGCTCAGGCTTGTCCGCAAACGATCTCGATACGTATAGCTCACGGTGTCATCCGTCCACGGGCCATTTTCGCTCAACAACTGGCCCGCAGCGTCGTAACCATAAACCGTTGTCCCCACGGCGTCAACCATGCTGATGAGGCGGTTCATCGGGTCGTAGGCAAAAGACAGCGACGGCGTATAGACCTTCCCACCGGAGTAATTCACGTTCGTCAGGTTGCCCACGGCATCGTTCACGTTCACGGGTCAGTCCACACTATTGACACTTTCCGGCTCATTTCGCTTTGCCAGCCAGACAATTGGCCGAATTCGTCCAACTGCCCATCTGGAGCCGTTGCGCAATCCATTTCAATGTCATAATACTTTCCCGCCGCAGCCGCAACGCGATCTTCACCTTCTCCGGATCACCCTTGCGCCTTTGCGTCAGATTCGCTTCCTGCCACTTCCGGCGCTGGAGTTCCTCCCCCACGATTCGCTCCGCCTTTTCCTCTCCCGATTCCTGACGTTCCGCCCCGTAATGGCTCGCTCCAACCCGTTCGGCCATTTGTCCCAGCAACTCCTTCCGGAATTGTTTATCTCCCAAACACCAACCCCGCCGCAACGCTTTGTATTCTCCAGGCTCGTTCCCTGCCCGCCGGCGTACTTCCATTTGCCGCCCAAATTCACGCCGGCCCTCTTTGCTGTCACGCGGTATCCCATGCTCACCCAGCAACCGTCCTGCCCGCAGCCACCCCGGCCGTTTGCCCGGCACAACCAAATACGACGGATAACTGCTCCACCGATACGAACGCAGCGGTTTTTCCGCTGCCAACAACTTTGCCCGGACAGGATTAAGATGCACGTAATCGCACACCGTCCGCAGATAGCCGCTCCCGCTCCCATCCACGATCAGCGACTTGTAGCGGCCGCTAAAGAGGTGGCCAAAAAGCTTGTGTCGCCGGTTGAACCGCTCCGTGTAGGCCCCCAAAAACCACTTCATGCCTGCCACCAGATTGCCCTTGGGCGTCTCCACCACCACATGAAAATGGTTCGACAGCAAACAGAACGCGTGGATCTGCCACTCGGTTTTTCCACAGCACTCGGCCAGCGTTTCCAGGAAACGCTCCCGGTCGGCATCATCCTTAAAAATCGGTTCCCGCCGGTCGCCCCGACTCATCACATGATAAATCGCTCCCTCATATTCCAACCTTAACTTGCGGGCCATGACTCCCACTTTCCCCAATCCGCCACCAACTGTCAATAGTGTGGACTGACCCGTGTTCACATCGGACCCACTAGTGTCCAAAATAGCATTCGAAAATGAGCTGAAAAGGATCGCCGTCTTTGATGAGATGAGGGTGAAATTGAAACCACAACTCATCATCAACGGAGATCCAAATGAATGCCACCGGCAGTCTGTTTAGCCAAATTCTC